>CAYTXK010000065.1:0-9626 GCA_964441645.1 uncultured Acidobacteriota bacterium | reverse complement strand
GCCGCCTGGTGCTGGCCGACGCGTTGCACTACGCGCGGAAGCTGGGCGCCACTCACCTCGTTGACGCCGCCACGCTCACAGGCGCTATTGTGGTGGCCCTGGGCAACATCAATGCCGGCGCCTTCACCAATGACGAGAACTTTCTCAAGGCGTTCCTCGCCAGCGCCCGCGCGGCCGGCGAGAAGTTCTGGCCCATGCCGCTGGAGGACGACTACCGCGACAACATCAAGTCAGCGGTGGCTGACATCCAGAACGTGGGCAAGGGCCGGGGCGGCGGGGCCATTAGCGGAGCGATGTTCTTGAAAGAGTTTGTCGGCGAAACGCCGTGGATTCACCTCGATATCGCCGGCACTGCCTGGCTCGAAGAAGGCAAGCCCTACATGGCCAAAGGGCCCACCGGCATCGGGGTGCGCACTTTGGTCCACCTGGCTGAGAATTGGCCTGGGGGTTGATCGGTTTGTTGGTTTATCGGTGTGGAGTGGCGGCTTCCAAACAGACTAAAATAGAGATGGGGTAGACAAGCGTGCGAATCATTTGTGTGGGCTACGGGCGGCTGGGGACGCAGGTGGTGCGGCTGCTCGACACCGAAAAGCACGAGGTGACGGTGATTGACAAAGAACGCACCGCCATCGAGCGCCACGACCGCGACTTGCACGCCCGCTTCTTCTTCGGCAACGCCATTGACGAAGACATGCTGCGCAAGGCGGGCGCCGAACAGGCCAACGCATTGTTCGCGCTGACCCGGGACGAAAACACCAACCTGATGACCGCGCAGGTGGCCCGCATCGCCTTCAACATCCCGCGTGTCATAGCGGTGGTGTACGACGCTGGCCGCGAGGAAACCTTCCGCGCTGCCGGAATCGAGACCCTGCCTATCACTGTGGCTGGTGCGGAGTACCTGGTCGGCCAGCTCAAAGAAACTTCCAAGCACACGGTTTCCTTCCGGGAAGCGTGGGAGCGGGCCCGCGGGCACGCGGCCGAAGCGCCCTTGCCGGCGCCGGTTTTCACTGCGCGCCCGGCGGACCAGCCCTTCTACGTGGTGGTCATGGGGGGGGGGCGCGTGGGCTACTTCCTGACGCGCGCGCTGCGCGAGAACAACATCGAGGTCACCGTCCTGGAGCAGAACGAGAGAATCTTCAATCTCATCACGCGCCAGGTGGATTGCCCGGTGATTCTCGGCGACGGTTCGTCAATCACCGTCCTGGAGCAAGGGGGGGTGAGCCGGGCCAACGTCTTCGTGGCGGTCACCAATCACGACCAGGACAACCTCATCGCCTGCCAGATCGCCAAGCAGCGCTTCGGGGTCCCCAAGACCATCGCGCGCGTGAAGAACCCGCGCAACGAGCAAATCATGCAGAAAATGGGGGTGGACGTTACCGTCAGCTCTACCGCCATCATCACCGCCCTCATTCAATCCGAACTGCCCACCAGTCGCATCCGCACCGTGCTCGACCTGCGTACCGGCGGGCTGGAGCTGATGGAGTACAGCCTGGATTCTGACTCTCCCGTCGCGGGCAAGCGTTTGCGCGACCTGGCTCTGCCGGCCGACTGCAACCTGGTGACGATTTTGCGTAAAGGCGAGGCCATCATTCCGCGCGGCGACACCATGCTGGAAAAGGGCGACACCGTGCTGGCGCTGGTCAAGCTGGACGCCGAGTCCACTCTGCGCCAGTTTCTTCTCGGCTCTTCGTAAGTGTTTTCGTTATCGCTTCTGGAGGGCTACGGGTTTTCGGCGACCACGAGGGGTTTTCCCATCACCACGTAGTGAAGTTTCTTGTAGGCCACACCCAGGGCGGTGAACAGCTCGCTTGCGCCCGGAGTGGAGCGGGTGATCTGGCCGGAGTCAATCTCGCCCGTGATGGTATTTATCAGCGCCTGGCTGCGCTGGATACGATGTGAGGTGAGCAGGGCCGTGGCCTGTTCGCTGGTGCTGAATTCATCCACCACGGAATTCAAGACCGCCCAGACCGTGGTGCGCACTTGATCCACGGCCTCGCTGAATCCTTCCAGCGTGTCCTGCGGCAAGCGGGCGTGGACGAGGTAACGATCCGTCTCCTTCAGACCTACTGTCAGGTGCTTGAGGTTCTCCTCAAAGTTCGCCGGGACAGACGTGTGCGGACTCCCGCCCCGAGTGGCCATCTCGCCCTCCTTCTCTGCCTGCGGCTACTTCTTGGCTCCGCGCTCCGGAGGCAGCGTCACACCCCAGAACGTTACATTGGGCTCGGTGAACTCAACCCCTGCCCGCCACAATCCATCCGTTCCTTCTTGACCTAGGAAGACCACGCGCGCCTGGACCTTCTCGTGGGTCGTGGGGCGGTTGAGCTCTACTTGCGCTCCCCGCGGGAGCTTGGCTTTCATCCGCAGGAGCGCGCCATGGGCGTTGACGATTTCGGTTTCCGCATGCTCCAGCACACGGACGCCACTGGCGGACGTCCAGGCGACCTCCAGGGGGATAACCAGCAGAACACGCTGGCTGCGCCGGCGTTCGGCGCCCGGGTCTGTGGTATCGGCTAGAGGTGGCGTCGCCATTCAGAGTTCTGCTAATGAGAGCGGGGTGAGAGACCCGCTCCCGCTCACCCTACGCGCGTTGCCTTGACAGAGCGGCCTAGCACGCCGTCAGCGGCTGCGAGCGGTAAAGCTCGACGGGCATTCTTACCGCGAGGCGGGGGAAAGTCAAGCTATCGGTCAAAAGGCGTCCAGAAACCCGGGCGGGAAGGGAATCAGGGGATTTTGACTCCCCAGAACTGTTCGCTGGGGACGGCAAGCTCCAGGCCGATGCGTTCGAGGCCGTCCACGCCCGCCGGGCCGTGGTACACAACTCGCGCACCGGTAACTTGGGTTGCCCCGCGCCGCAACTGCACCTCCGTCCCCAGGGGCAAGCGGGTCTTGAGGCGAACGAGCGCGCCATAGGCGCCGATGATTTCGGTGGCGGCCGATTCCTGCACACGCACACCTTGGTTTGTAGTCCAGATAATCTCGAACGGAATCACCAGCAGCACACGCTGGCTGCGCCGCTTCTCGCCTTTGACAAGGGGGAACGCAGTGGGATCGAAGGTGGCCATGGTTTTCTCTCCTGGCGGCCGGCCGCCGGCAAGCGCGGCGGATTATTCAGGCGAGCGGCACAGTTTTTTCAACTCCCTCTCCGTTTTTTTTTGCGGTCCTGCTTCATCGCTGGGCCGGAACAGGGGCGTCAGACGCGACTCGAGCTGTTCCGTGGCAAGGTAAAGGTCTTTCAGTCCTTCCGTTTCCAGGGTGATTTCGATGGCGTCGAGCTCTTCGGTCAAGCGGCGGTTGAGCTGCGTGGCGCGGCGGACGCGCTCACTGATGAGCAAGGGCAAGACACTGTAGGCGTCGCGATTTTGCTGCTTCAGTTCCAGCCATTGTTGCACCGCCCAGGCAGTGAGGCGGACGTGGTCAACCGACTCGCGGAACTCGCGCAACACCCGGGGGTCAATTTCGCCTGCCTTCATGGCCTGGGCCAACTCCTCGAGCTCTTGCCGGGCCGTTTGCAGTCGTTGGGTAATCTTGGGCCGGGAAGCTGCTTCGCCTGTGTTCATCGTCCTGTCCTCCACAATCGAGTCAGTGTCCCGCCACCGTCATGGAAGCTATTCTAATGGTAGGGGCGGCAAACTGCTCGCGAAACTCCAAATCCTGTCCCACCATTTCGATTCCCCCCAGCATCTGCCGCAGGTTGTTGCTGATGGTCACCTCGTGCACAGGATAGGCGAAGGCGCCGCCCTCAATCCAGACGCCGAAAGCGCCGCGGGAATAATCTCCCGTAACGAGATTGACGCCCTGGCCCAGCAGCCGCGTAACGTAGAGCCCCTGCGCGACCGAGGCCACAATGGCCTCTGGAGTGTCGGGGCCCGCGGCCAGATAGAAGTTCGTGGGCGCTTCGCCGTTGCCGGTGCCATTGCCCGTGCTGCGTTGGCTGAGCTTCCGCGCCGAGTAGCTTCCGCAGAGATAATTGCGCAACACGCCGTTTTCCAGCACCACAGTCTCGCGGGAGGCTACGCCCTCGCGGTCGAAAGGACGCGTCCCCAGGCCGCCCGGCCGCAAGCCATCGTCCACGATAGTGACTCCTTCGGCCGCCACGCGGCTGCCTACTGCGCCCGCCAGGAACGAGCGTCGCAGGTAAACTGCCTCGCCGCAGACCGCACCGAAGATATCCGAAAGCAATTCTGCTGCCAAAACCGGCTCGAAAATCACCGGGACCTTTTGCGTAGCTACCTTGCGGGCCCCGAAATGCCGCCGGACGCGATCCACCGCCGTGCGGGCGACGTGTTCGGGTGACTGAAGTTGCGCCCGCTGCCGGCTGGCGCTGTACCAGTAGTCGGCCACCTGCGCGTTGCCGGCGCCATCCTGTCCCAGGAGGTACAGTCCCAGGCTGGTGTTGGTGCCCTGGTAATTGCCGCGGAAGCCGCGCGTGTTGGCGAGCCAGACTTGCCCGCGGGCCTTGTGGAAGCTGGCCCCGCCCGAGTTCTGCACGCGGGGGTCGAGAGAGAGCCCGATGCGCTCGGTTTCGCGCGCCAGCGCAATTCCTTCCTCCGGGGTCACCGACTCTACCTGTGGGTCATAGAGCCCCAGCTCATCAGCCGATGGCCGGGTGGAGAAGTCGTCAGGGAGGCCGGCAAACGGGTCTTCATTGGCCAGGCGCGCCCGCTCGACTGCGCGGCGAACCAGCCCGCGAAGTGTATCTTCGCCGAGGTCGGAAGCGCTGGCGCGGGCGAGGCGCTGGCCGACGAATACGCGCAGGTGCAGCGAGCGCGTCGTGGCTTGGCTAAGTTTTTCGATCCCGTTGTGGCGCACCAGCACAGAAAAGTGCGAGGATTCCGAGAGGTGAACTTCGGCGTCGTCGGCGCCCGTGGCCAGCGCCCAATCGACGGTTCGTTCGAGGATGCTTGTTGCTTCCGTGCTACGTTGCATTCTGGTCAAAAGGCCAACGGTCGTGCTTGATCAGGAGCGACCTCAAGTCCCGAAACAGCGTCCGATGGTACCTCTTGGAATCGGGTCGGCCCACAACCGTAGTGTGCTTTCGTGAAAGGCCAGTCATGTGTATGTGAATCGGGGAGTTTTCTCTCCTCTTGTTTGACCATATTCCTATCGCAACAACCAGCGCCCGTTTTCTACCGCCGGAAAACAGCCTGTAATCCCCGGGCTGCAAGTCCTCTAACTCTCGCTTTGTGTTCTCCTTTCTGCTTGTGCTATGCAATCGTACAAGCTCTAGTTTGCACGCACCGATTTCACCGCCTGCCCCCCACGGTCATCTTGGCGATTTTCACGGTTGGCGTGCCCACACCGACGGGCACCGCCTGGCCTTCTTTTCCGCAGGCCCACGCGCCGGTGTCCATCACCAGGTCGTGCCCCACGGCCACAATGTTCTGGAGAATCTCAACGCCGCTGCCGATGAGCGTGGCCCCCTTCACAGGTTGGGTGAGGCGTCCATTTTCGATGAGATAGGCTTCGTGCATCGAGAAAGTGAACTTGCCCGCGGCCGGCTCTACCTGGCCGCCGCTGAAAGCCCGGCAATAGAGGCCGCACTCGACCGAGCGCAGGATTTCTTCGGGGTCGGAACTGCCGGCGGCGAGAAAGGTGTTAGTCATTCGCGGAATGGGAATGGAGCCGAAGTCCTGACGGCGGCCGTTGCCGGTGGGCGCCATCCCCATCAAGCGCGCCGAGAGGCGGTCTTGCAGATAAGCGCGCAGCACGCCTTTCTCGATTAAGACGGTGGGGGCTGCGGGCACCGTGCCTTCGCCGTCCACATTCAGGGAGCCGCGCAGGCCCGGCAGCGTGGCGTCGTCCACCACGGTGCACAGCTCGGTCGCCACCCGCTCGCCCAGGCGCCCGCTGAAGACCGACATCTTCTTGCGGTTGGCGTCGGCCTCGAGAGGATGGCCGACGGATTCGTGCAGAAGCACGCCGCTGGTGCCGGGCGCCAGCACCACGGGCATCTCGCCGGCGGGGGCGTCGCGGGCTTCGAGCAAAGTTGTAGCTTGGGCCACGGCCTGGCGGGCGAGCTCCTGGGCGTGCGCGAGCGAGAGCGCCTCCGGGCCTGCCCGCAGCCCCAGGTTTTTCCAGCCTGCCTGCCGCTGGCCATCAGCTTCGACCACGACGCTGACCGAGAAGGTCAGGAGCGGCTGCGTGTCGCCGACAAGGTCGCCGGCGCTCGTCGCCACCAGCACCTGGCACCATTCTTCGCTCCAACTGGCGCGCACGTCGCGCACCCGCGGGTCGGCGCGGCGGGCCGCGGCATCAGCCGCTCTCAGAAACGCGCTTTTTTGCTCGAAGGCCGCATCCAGTTCGAGTGGCGGCGCGGGATAGCGCGCCGGTACAGTGCGTGAGGAAAGCTCGAGGCGAGCGGAGGGGTGGTTGCTTCGGGCAATCGCGCGCGCGGTGCGCGCGGCTTCCAGTAGCCGCTCCAGAGTCAACTCATTGGTGTAGGCGTAACCGGTTTCCTCACCAGCAATAACGCGGACGCCGGCCCCGAGCGAAATGGCTTCGCTCGATTCCTTCAGCAGTTGCTCCTCGAGTTGCAGCGAAGTGTGATGCCGAGACTCGAGATAGACGTCCGCCCAGTCGCCGCCGAATGCCAGCGCTTCCGAAAGCGCACGGGCCAGCTGACTCGGGTCGAGACGGTGCTGGCGGGCGAAAAACTCCTGCGGGCTCACATCTTCTCCGGAATCTCGATGCCGAGCAGCGCCAGGGCTTGGGTTAGCTGGCGCTCCACCAGGCCGGTCAGTTGGAGCAGGAAGAGTTTTCGCTTCGGATCGTCTTCACTGAGGATGTGGTGGGTGTGATAAAAGAGATTGAACTGCTGTGCCAGGCCAAAGGCCCACTTGGCTACCAGCGCCGGCTCCTGCTGGCCCACGGCGATGTCAGCGATGCGCCGCAGCTCGGCGGCCTGCCAGGCCAGCGCCCACAAATCGTCTCCGGCCGGGGCGGCGAGAAACCGCTCGGCGGCCTCGGCCTTGAGGAGGGTCGGCAACGCTTGCGGCTGTGCGCCGGGATCGCTCTCCTGCCACTTGCGAAAAATGTTGCGCGCCCGCACCACCGAATATTGCAAATAGGGCCCAGTTTCGCCCTCGAAGCTCAGGGCTTCGTTGAAGTCAAAGGCGATGGGAGTATTGCGGGTGTAGCGCAGCATAAAGAAGCGCAGCGCCGCCACGGCGATTTTGCGCGCCAGGTCCTGTTGCCGGGCGGGCTCGAGGTCAGGGTGACGAGAGGTTACTTCGCGCCCGGCGGCGGCTTCGAGAGCGTCGAGCAAGTCGTCGGCCTTCACCCCCAGGCCCTTGCGGCCGGAGACCTCGACGTAGCGCCTCTTTTCGTCCTCGGCCGATAACTCGATTCCCAGTTCGCGCGCGCAGCGCAGCGAGAGCCCCACGACTTCATAGGCGAAATGCGTGGAGCGGGCCGCCTGCTCGGTGTAGCCGAGGGCTTCAAGGCCGGCAATGACGATGTTTTGCAGGTAGCTTTGCCGGGCGTCAATCACGTTATAGACGCTTGCGCCGCCGCCGAAGCGCGGCGCGTCCGGCTCGCCGCGCGTCGTGCTGACCCACGCCACGTGCCCGTCCGGATAGGTGTAGAAGCGCCGGTAGCCGAAGTCGCGTCCCAGCAGACCGAACTTCCACAACTGGTAGGCGATGTCCTTGCCGACGTAGGTCACGGTGCCGTTGGAGCGCACAATGACTTTGGCCTCGTCAATTTCAGCGCTTTCGTCGGCTGCGGTGTGGCTGCGCATCACCCAGCAGCCGGAATTCTTGCCGCTGGTGGCGAGCTCGATGGCCCCGCGCTGTTTCAGCAACTCAAAGGCGGCGTCCCAGAATTTCAGCCGCAGGATTTCGCTTTCGCGTGGCAGCAGGTCGTAAGGGGCACCGATGCGCTGCATGGTGTCGAGATGGCAGCGCACAATGGTGTCGGACACCAACTCGGCCAGACGCGCGGTGGGCCCTTCGCCGGCCTCGATGGCTTTCAGGGCTTGGCCGCGGAGCTCGAGTCGCGCTTTGTCCTTTTCGTAGAACTCGGTGACGCGGGCGTAGAGGTCCCAGCAATAGAGGTCGAGGCGCGGACTTTGCTGCGCCGCGAGCTTTTCCACATCGGCCAGGCTTTTCTTCTCCAGATGCTCAAAGCCTACTACCACGTCCGCGACCTGCACGCCCGTGTTGTCAATGTAGTTCTGCGCTTCCACGCGGTGTCCGGTGAAACGCAGCAGGCGCACGAAGCTATCGCCCAGCACCGCATTGCGCAGGTGGCCGACGTGCGCCGCCTTGTTGGGGTTGATGTTGGTGTGCTCGACGATGAGCTTGGGGGCGTCGGCCGCGGCGGTCTCCGCGGCTGTCCCTGCCACCGCCCGCGCGAACACGGTGCCGCGCCGGAAATAGAAATTGATGTAACCACTGCCAGCCAGGGCCGCCCGCTCGATCACGTCGGGGAGCGCGAGGGCCTCGATGACTTCTTGAGCGATTTGGCGCGGAGCGCGCTTCAGCCGCCGCGCCAGCTCAAAGGCCAGTGGGCAGGCCACATCCCCCAGCTTCACCTCCGGGGGTCTTTCTAGGACGACGCCTTCGAGCTCCAGGCCGTAGCGTTGCTTGACGGCTGCGCGCACGGCGCCCTCGACGGCCCGGTAGAGTTGTTCAATCACTCGCGATGTGTCTCCTGGCGCGGAATCACGCAGTATAACGGAGCCTTTTCGTCGGCGTCAAAAGCGCCCGGGCGTTGCCCCGCGCTCCCTATGCTATAGTAAGTGTTTTGCGCGAGGAGACAGACGTGAAGGGATGGGAAGCGGCGCAACGCTGGCTGGTGGAGGCGGAGCGCGTGACAGTGCTGACCGGCGCCGGCATCTCGCAGGAGAGCGGCGTACCGGTTTTTCGCGGCCGCGGCGGCCTCTGGGGACAATACCGCCCGGAAGAGCTGGCCACGCCCGAAGCGTTCGCGCGCGACCCGCGGCTGGTGTGGGAGTGGTACGACTGGCGGCGATCGGTGGTGGCGCGCGCCGAGCCGAATCCCGGGCATTATGCCCTGGTCGAACTCGAGCGGCGTGTGCGGGACTTTGCTCTCATCACCCAAAACGTGGACGGCTTGCACGACCGCGCCGGCTCCACCCGGCTCCTGAAGCTGCACGGCGACCTGTGGACGCTGCGCTGCGCTGGCTGCGGGGCGGAAAAGGTAGATCGAACCGTGCCCTTGCCAGAATTGCCTCCGCGCTGTGCCTGCGGAGCGTTCTTGCGTCCCGGTGTGGTCTGGTTCGGAGAAACCATTCCGCCTGACACTCTGGCCGCCGCCGTGGCCGCGGCCGAGGGCTCGCAAGTATTTTTGGTGGTAGGCACTTCGGCCGTGGTTCAACCGGCGGCCAGCCTGCCGCTGGTGGCGCAGCAGGCCGGGGCGCGCGTCATCGAGGTGAACGCCGAGCCGACCGCGTTGTCCGACCTGGCCGATGCCTCTTTCCTGGGCGCGGCGGGGACGCTACTGCCGCAACTGCTCGAGGTGGCGGTTCGCCGTTGAACGCCGCCATGCCGTTGTAAGGTGTTATGAGGCGTTATAAGCCCTATTTGAGATGCCCAAATTCTACCTAACCACGCCGATTTATTACGTCAACGCGCGCCCGCACCTGGGGCACACCTACACGACGG
>CAYTXK010000064.1:0-9807 GCA_964441645.1 uncultured Acidobacteriota bacterium | reverse complement strand
GAACTTCACGGATGGGCTCGCCCCACTGATCCTGAAAATAGACAATGGCGGGATAGAGTTTTGCAAACAGCGCCTGCTCACCGCCCGCGCTTGAGGGGGCGGCGAGCGGCAGGCTGCGGAACAGCCGGACGGCACTCCCCTGAAGAATGGCCAGGCTCAGGGAGTTCTGGTCGCGCTTCACCAAGAGCCGCCCGTGCGCTTCGCCCGCCGTGCCCGCTGAGCCCAAGCAGCCGACCGCCGCCAGAGTCGAAAGCGTTACCCAACCGGGGTGCAGGCCGAGGGGTTCCACGCACTGCTCGTACTGGCGCACGAGAGACTGCAAGCAGGCCACAGCCACCACCTCGTAGGCGCCGCGGCCGCTCTGAACCTGATAGGAGAGCACAGCCTGGGCGACATCAAAGGGCAGGTCCTTCTTCAAACGCCAGCGGAGCAGGCCGTCGGCTTCATCGGGCTTGGCGGGCCAGTGGTCGAAATCGAGCACGGCCACGCGCGACAGGAGGTCGGGCACCAGCAGGGCGCAGCGCCGCTGCCCATCAGCGACAGCATCCACAACCTGCTTCAAGGTCTGCAGGACGGGTGTGGTATCGGGGATGTTTTCGGCCACGGGAGCAGGTCGCACCGCCCCCGGCGGCAGCGGGCGGATGGCCCAAGCCTCCACGCTATGGTCGTGGTAGCGAACCGCGGCCACGTAGTCGGCGGCAATCTCGCATACGAGCTTGATTTCCACGGGCGCCTGAGACCAACGGTTGAGCTGCTCGATGGCCATGGACGACTAGACCGGCTCGATGAAGGAGACTTTGTTCAACTCGCGCAGAGTGGTGACGCCGCCGCGCACTTTCTCCAGACCCGACTCGCGCAAGAAGGTCATCCCCTCGTCGCGGGCGGCGTGCTTGATTTCCGAGGTGGGCTTGCGGTCCACAATCATCTCGCGGATGTGGTCGCTCAGGTCGAGGAGCTCGCAGATGGCGGTGCGGCCGCGGTAGCCGGTGCCGTGGCACTCGATGCAGCCCGTGCCTTCGTAAAAGGCTACGTCCTTCCATTCCGCGAGCGGCAGCGCCGATTCCTCGAGCAGGCCGGGCGGGTATTTCACCGGATGTTTACAGCTCTGGCAGATGATGCGCACCAGCCGCTGCGCCAGAATGCAGTTGAGGGCGGAGACGAAGTTATAGGGCTCCCCCATGTTCAAGAAACGGCCGATGACGTCCACGACGTTGTTGGCGTGCACGGTGGTAAACACCAGGTGGCCGGTGAGGGCCGACTGGATGGCAATCTGCGCCGTCTCCTGGTCGCGAATCTCGCCCACCATGATTTTGTCGGGGTCGTGGCGCAGGATGGAGCGCAGGCCGCGGGCAAAGGTCAACCCCTTGCGCTCGTTCACCTGAATCTGGGTGACGCCGTGGACCTGGTATTCGACCGGATCCTCGATGGTGATGATCTTGTCTTCGTCGGATTTGATTTCCGAGATCGCGGCGTACAGCGTCGTGGTTTTTCCGCTCCCCGTGGGTCCGGTCACCAGGATCATGCCGTAGGGCTCGCGGATGTAGCGCCGGAAGCGGGTCATCTCGGCTTGGGAGAAGCCCACCACGTCCAGGTTCAATTGGCGGAACTTCTCGCTCAACGATTCTTTGTCGAGGATGCGCAGCACGGCATCCTCGCCGTGAATGGAGGGCATGATGGAAACGCGGAAATCAATGGGGCGGTTCTTGTAGCGCACGCGGAAGCGGCCGTCCTGGGGCACGCGCCGCTCGGCGATGTCAAGCTCGGACATCACCTTGATGCGAGAAACGATGGCCGAGCTCCAGTCCTTGGCCAGGGGCGCCATGGCGGGGTGGAGCACGCCGTCAATGCGGTACTTCACCGCCACTTCGCTGTCGCGGGTCTCGATGTGAATGTCGCTGGCCCGGCGTTCGAGGGCGTTAAAGAGCGTCGATTCCACGAGCCGAATGACGGGGCTGCCATCGGTGTCGCGGGTGAGGCGCTCGACCGAGATGTTTTCGTCCTCGTCGGAGTCGCGCACCACGTCCAGGCGGAATTCTTCTGTCACCTCTTCTAGCACGCGCTGGGACTGCTCGCTCTTTTTCAGGATGTCGCTGATCTGCTCCTGGGTGGCCACCTTGACGACCACGTTCTGGCCGAGCCGCACCGCCAGCTCGTCGGCTACGAAAAACTGGCTGGGATCGGCCATGGCCACGGTCAAGGTGGCATCGGTCGAATCGAGCGGAATAAAGTGATAGCGAAACATCAAGTCGACGGGAATCAGCCGGAAGAGGTCGGAATTGATGCGCTGCTCGGTGAGGTCCACGAACTCGCAGCGATAGCGCGCCGCCAGTTGCCGGGCGCGCTCGAGCTCGGCCGCGGCGTCCGCGGCGGTTCTCTGGTTGGTTTCCTCGGCCATAACTCTTCTATCTTAGCGCACTGCGCCGCCCACGGAGAAAATAGGCAGGTAGAGCGCCACCAGGATGACCAGAATCGTGGCCCCCATCACCAGCAGCAGCAGCGGCTCCACCAGCGCCAGCAGGCGGGTCAAGCGCGTGTTCAATTCTTCCTCATAGAACTCGGCCACGCTGTTCAGCATCTGCGGCAGGGCGCCAGTGCTTTCCCCCACCTCAATCATCTCCGTCACCAAGTCCGGCACCAGGCCGCTCCCCCCCAGCGCTTTGTTCAAGCTCTGCCCTTCGCGCACCTGCTGGGCAGCCCTGCTCATCGCCTGGCGCAGCGCCGGGCTTTCCATGGCCCCCGCCGATACTTCGAGCGAGGGCACGAGCGGAATGCCGCCGGTGAGCAGCGTGCTCAAGGTGCGGCAGAACTGGGCCAGTCGGAATTTCAGCAGGGTGTCGCCGAGAAAGGGGAGTTTCAGGCGAGTGCGGTCGAGCGCTTGCGCCCCCGCGTCGCTGCGCGCCATGGCCACCAGCCCCCCCACCGCGGCCAGCACTAGCAAAACGACAAGAATCAAATAGGCGCGGAGATTGAGGGCCACGCTGACCACGGCGACGGTGAGGGCTGGCAAAGGCACATTCATTTCCGCGTAGAGCTCGGAAAAGCGAGGAATCACGTAGAGCGTCACGTAGCTGAGAACGCCGGCGGCCACGCCTACAAGCAGCGCCGGGTAGACTAAGGCCGTCAGGAGCCGGCGGCGCACCGAGCCGGTGACTTTTTGATAGGCGATGAAGTAATCGAGCACGCCGGCCAGGTTGCCGCTGCGCTCGCCCGCCAGCAGCGAGGTGGTGTAAACCTGAGAGAAAATGCCCTGGGCCTCAAAGGCTTCTGAGAGCGACTCGCCCCCGCGGATGCGCTGGCGAATGTCCTCCAGCACGGCGCGCAGGCCGGGGCGCTTGGTGCGCTCGGTGAGCAGGTCAAGGGCGCGCAGAATGGGCAGGCCGGCGCGAATCAGAGTCACGAACTGCTGATTGAAAAGCTGCAAGTTTTCGGCGGAGAAACGCCGGCGCGGAGCCCGACTCCAAGACCAGGAGAGAACCGGAAGCCCGCGGCTGCGGATGGAGTAGACGTGCAGGCCTTTCTCGTTCAAGCGCTGGCGGACTTCCGCTTCTGAGGTGGCCAATTCCACCTGCGTGAACACCTGGCCACGCGCGTCCGCCACCTTGCAATGAAACTCGCCCACCGATTCGCTGGCTCCTGCAGCAACCAAGCCAGTGTAGCATCGCTGGGCGGCGGAGGGGTAGATGGGCGGGGCGCTCAGGAAGGCTCGTCCTCAATCCACGCCGTGCCGGGCGGTACCCGCAGGCGGAAAAGCTCGCGCGGCAGCGGGTGATTCTCCTGCCAGCGGCGGAAGTGAAACTCCATCAGGCTGCCGTCGCGCTGCCGGATCTCGAGGCGCAGAACCCGGTAGGCTTCATCCAGGTCAAACCAGACCTCGCGAAACGCCTGCTGGTCGGACTTGGCCAAACCCCGCAATTGCCAGCGCGCCGGGCTCTGGAGATGATGGATGCGAACCAGCTCGAGAGCAGTAAACAGTCGCCCCAGGTCGACGCGCCCCAGAAGCAGCGCGAAAGCCGCCTGCCACTCCTGGGCCTTCTTGAGCGATTGGCGGCGAACCTGGCGCTCTTCGGGAACATACAGGTAGGCATACTTGCCATCGGTGAAGAAGAGTTTCTCCTGGGGCACACTGTATTCCCAGCGCATTAGGCCGGGCTTTTGAAAATAGACGCGGCCGGATTCGACCAGAGTCTGCGCCCCCAGCGTGTAGCGCTGCACGAAATCAGCTTCGAAAGTGCTCGTGGTGTTGTAGTGCCGCTCCAGCGCCCGCCGAACCTCGGCGACACCCGGCTCTCCCGCGGCGGTCAACAGGAAGACTCCCAAGGGGAGGGCGGCGAGAAACAGCAGGCGACGGCTCACTTTCGATTTCCCAACTGGGAGGTGAGAAGGAGCCGACTGTCCGGCTGCAGCAAGACGCGTCCGTCGGCCGCCAGCCGGTAGGGATGGCCGGTGGGATCGAGCGGCTGGCCGGGGATAAATCCGGCGGCAATCAATTGCTGCCAGGAGACAGGATTCTGTCCGGTTTGTTGGCGGTAGTGGGTCACGATCTTTTCGAGAAATTCAATCTCATCGTCGGCGCGCAGGCCCAGCAAGTGCAGCTCGGCGCTGCCGCGGATGGTGGGGTCGTCGGTGCTGTTATAGAGCTCGAGCCACAACTGGCGGGCGTTCTGGCGCGTCCCCCCTTCCGTCAAGACCCGGGCGGCCATGATGCGCATCCAGGGAGCGGCGCCGGGATAGTCCGAGCCTTTGTAGAAGGCCTCCGAGGCGCGCTTGTAGTCTTTCAACCCACGGTAGTAGACGAAGCCCAGGTCGTACCAGAACCGCCAGTAGTCTGGAAGCGCCTGGATGCCTTTCTCCAGCAGGGCGATGGCCTGATCGGGGCGACCCGGCCCGTGGGGAGGCGCTTCCGTCAAGAAAATGGCGCCGAAGCGGTAAGCCATGACCAACTCGGGGTCGACCGTGGTCGTAATGTCGAGAAGTGGATAGAGCAGTTTGTACTGGCCCCCGGCGATGTGCTGGCGGCCATAATGCTGCACCGCCCGCGTCCAGTACACACAGGCCACCAGACCGCGGTAGCCCAGCGAGAGCCGCTTGACCCACTCACCGGACGGCATATACAGCTCCTGGACTTCCGTGCGGTAGCTCGCCAGCGTTGTGTCCAGGCGCTGCTGAACCTGCACCAAGCCCGCTCCGGCAACTACGGCGACCGCGAGGGCAATGGGCAACCACTGACGCGCAGGTATCATGGGCTTATTTCAGGTTCCGGTTCTGGAAAATCAGCACACTGCCCCCTAGAACCACTCCGATGTAGAGCAAAGCGTAGGCGGTGTTCCACCACACCAGAGCGGCCGGTACGGGGTGCCCGTGGGCGACGCTGGTAATCACGTTGAAGTTGCTGAAGTTGGGCACGGCATAGTAGAGGCCATTCATGATGCCTTCGAGCCAGGGCACCTCTAGCGCCTCCGACAGCTCGCGCAAGTCGCCGGCAAAGCTCCCCACGATGAAGAGGCCGACGGTGCAGGCTGACGAAAGCGCCGGCGACGAGAAGCAGGAGAACAACAAGGCCAGCGCCGTGGCCAGCAGCAGTTGCAAGAAGATGAAATAAATGGCGACCAGCAGAGATGGGTCGCTAGCGTCAAGACTGCGTTTCACGTAATAAAGGGCCAGGAAAAAACCCGCGGTCATGAAGGCGGTGTTGACGAACAGCGTAAGCGCGAGTCCTCCAAACTTCCCCAGAATGAACTCATAGCGGCGCACGGGCTTGGAGAGCAAGGCATACAGAGTCCGCTTGTCCATTTCTTTGTACACCAGGCCGATGCCGATGAAGATGGCAATGGCCAGGCCGAAGAAGGTGACGGCCGTCAGGCCCAGGTTGATGAGGATCACAGTCTGGATGCCGATCGAGATCTCGCCGAAGAGAATGGCGGTGCCGATGAGGAGCAGGGCGAACACGATAAGGTTGTAGAGCACGCGGTCGCGCACCGCTTCGCGGAAGGTGTTCAAGGCAATGGCCCGGATGCGCTGCATCGGCTCAGACCTTATCCGTAACCTCGAGCATTTGTTCGGTGCCGAACTCCTCGTAGAAGTAATCCTCCAGCGAGGCTCGAAGCGGGTTGACGGCCACCAGACGGCCGCCCTGCTGGCGCACGCAGTCGAGAACGGCATAGAGCTTGTCATCAGGCACATGTAGGGTCAGACGGTCGCCCATCAGCCGCGGACTGTCGCCCAGGGTCTTCAGGGCTTCGAGCAAGGCGGGGGACGGCTGGGCAATCCCGAGGCCATGGAGGCGACCCCGGTTGAGAATGGCAATGCGATCGCAGAGACTTTCAACGTCGGCCAGAATGTGCGTGGAGAAGCAAACGGTGGTCCCGCGGGCGCGCAGCTCTACGATGAGGTCGTGCACCTCGCGGCGTCCCACGGGGTCGAGGCCCAGCGTGGGCTCGTCGAGAAAGAGGAGCTCCGGATCGTTGATCAAGGCCTGGGCGATGCCGACGCGCTGCAGCATGCCGCGGGAAAAGTTGCGCAGGGCAATGTCGCCGGCTCTTGCCAGGCCGACGCGCTCCAACAGCGAGGCGACCCGCCGGCGCCGCTCGGCGGGGTCATAGCCAAAAAGCCGACCGCAGTAATCGAGGAACTCGTGAGCCGTCAGATAGTCGTAGAAGTAGGGGGCTTCGGGCAGATATCCGAGGCGACGATGGACATCGATGGTACCGAGCGGCTGCCCCAGCAGGCGGGCGGTGCCTTCCGTGGGATAAATGAGGCGCAGGAGCAGCTTGAGCGTAGTGGTCTTCCCCGCCCCGTTCGGCCCCAGGAGGCCGAAAATTTCTCCCTCCTGCACGCTGAGAGTGAGGTGATCGAGGGCGCGGAAGGGGCGCTTGAGCCAAAAGCCGCCCAGGTAATCTTTAGTTAAGTCGAGGATTTCTAGAGCGGCCATCGGCATTCACGCGACTGGGACTATCATCGTCTCGATTCTACTGCGGGGCGGGAGCAAAGGAAAAGTGGGCGGGGACGGGACGCCGCCCTCCGCTGCTAGAAAAACAAGGCGCTCCGGGGGAAAAACCCGGAGCGCCTATGTCGTGTGAGGAGAAAGCCATAGCTCCCTCCTCGGGGTTAACTAACTAGCCGACCGGCGGTGAAGTGACGGTGAAGTCGCACACCGTGGAGGGGTCAGTCCCTTGCCGGACCACGCCGCTCTCATCTGAGCAGAAGTTGCGGATGCCAGTGCGATTCTGCGAGTTGGGGCAGCCAAAGATCTGGAAGGTGACGTTGATGACTCCCACCGTGGTTACGGTGAAAGCCGCATCCGGCGCAGTGCAGCCGTCGGTGGCCCCAGCGCTCTGGAAGCCATAGCCGGTCTTGATGCCGGTCGACAAGTTGGAGTCAATCAAGTCCGCGTCCGCGGACGAGGGTACGCCGCCACCAGCCACAGGCGACATATCGCCCAACGTCGGCGCAAAGCCTACGGCGGGGTACGTGGTCGCATAGGTGACCTGCGAGGTCACGAGCGTCCGCATGGAGCCCACTGCTGAGGCTTCATTGGCGGCGATGCGCGACCGAAGCAAGTTCGGAATGGCGATCGCGGCGATGATCAGAATGATCGCCACCACAATCAACAGCTCAATCAACGAAAATCCCTTTTGTCGGTTTCTCATCTTGTTCTTTACACTCCCTTGGTCTTACGTTCTCTGGATTGGGGACTCCGCGTAGACATCCCCGCTCTCACCCTTCTTGTATGCACTTGCGGTTCCAACCGGGGAGGGCGCTCGCAACTCATTGAATCTACAGTTGTTATTGTGCAACGAGTCGTTCTAGCAGCCCTGCGGCTTGACACAAGATGTCATGCCGTACCGACAGATAGTGTCATCCCCCAGGTCTTATCAAATCTTATATTTCTTGGCGTAGTGCCGAAAAGAGCGGTAAGTCATCCCCAGCAGCTCCGCCGCTTTGGTGCGAATTCCCTGAGCGCGTTTCAACGCCGCCGACAAGTAGGCGCGCTCCTGCTCCTGAATATGCTTTTCCAGATCAATTCCTTCCGCGGGAAGGAGGTCATCCGAGGAAGCGGGGGCACTCACGCGGCTGACGTGCTCGGGCAGACTGCGCAGCATCACCTCGGCGCCGGGTTCGAGCGCTACGGCGCGCTCGATGGCATTCTCGAGCTCCCGCACATTACCCGGCCAGGAGTAGCGCCGCAAAGCCTCCAAGGCGTCGGGGGCTAGACCCCGCATCGGCTTCCCCATCTGCTCGCTGAAGCGCTGCAAGAAATGCAGCGCCAGCAAGGGAATGTCTTCCGCCCGGTCGCGCAGGGGCGGAACCGGCAAAGGGATAACGCTGATGCGGTAGAACAAATCCTCGCGAAAGCTCTTCTCGGCCACCCGCCGCCGCAAGTCCTGATTGGTGGCGGCAATCACGCGCACATCCACCCGGCGCTCCTCGGTGCTCCCCAGGGGGCGCACCTTCCATTCTTGCAGCACGCGCAGCAGCTTGACCTGCATCGGCAGGCTCATCTCGCTGATTTCATCCAAGAAGAGCGTGCCGCCGTCGGCCGACTGAAACAAGCCTTGCTTGCTTTGCGTGGCGCCGGTGAACGCCCCCCTGACATAGCCGAACAGCTCACTCTCCAACAGGGTTTCAGGAAAAGCGCCGCAGTTGAGAGAGACGAAGGGGCGGTCGAAGCGGGGGCTCAACTCATGCAGGCGGCGCGCGATCAACTCTTTGCCCGTCCCGCTTTCCCCGGTGATGAGCACCGTGCTGCTCGTGGGAGCGACGGCGCGCACCGTCTCCAGCGCAGCGCGCAGGGCACGACTCTGCCCAATGATGTTGTCGCGGGTCAGCTCGCGGGCCGCGCGGCGATAGAGGTCGCGCTCGTTGCGGGTGCGCAGGAATTCCTCGGCGCCCCGCACCACCGATTCGACTTCTTCAATCGTCCGGTCGGATTTGACGATGTAGCGGTCGGCGCCGAGATTGAGCGCCTGAATGATCAAGTCCTGCGGCTGCTCCTTGCCGGTCATCAACAGGAACAGCGAATCGGGGCTGATCTGGCGCGTAAACTCCAAGAGGTCCAACCCGGTGGCATCCGGCAGCGTGATGTCGCTGACCACGATGTCAAAAAGCTGTTTTTCGAGCTGGGCGCGCGCTTCAGCCGCGGTGGGGGCGAGCGTCACCTCGTACTGCTTGCGGCGAAAGGCCACCGCCAGGCTTTCGCCGATGGGTTCGTCATCAATGATGAGCAAGGTGGCCATCAGTGGGGTGCGGCCGCTTCGCGGGCCGAGACAGGCCCCCGGCGCGGCAACTCCACCGTGAATTCCGACCCGCGCGGATGGACGGAACGCGCCCAGACGCGCCCGCCGTGCCCCTGCACAATCTGGTACACAATGGCCAGCCCCAGCCCGGTGCCGCCGGCGAAGGAGCTTTCGAAAGGCTCGAAGATCCGGCCGAGTTGCTCGGGCTTCAGACCGACGCCGGTGTCGGCCACGCGCAGGCGCACCACGCCGTTGTCCTCTTCCAAATTGACCTGAAGGGTTCCGCCCGCGGGCATGGCTCGCAGGGCGTTGTCGCACAGATTCCACAGCAACTGCTTAATCTGGCCGGCATCCACGGCCGCCTCTAAGGGCCCAGGAGGAAAATGCTTTTCCATTTTGATGTTGCCGTTGCGTTGCGGGTGCCGCTCCAAGAGCAGAAGCGTCTCCTCGAACAGAGGAATCAGATTGATCGTCTGCCGCCGAATTACCTTTTCTTTGCTGTAGCTCAGAATCTCGTTCACCAGCCGGTTCAACCGCTCCGATTCGCGATTGACGATGTCCACCAGCTTCTGCT
>CAYTXK010000063.1:3416-9807 GCA_964441645.1 uncultured Acidobacteriota bacterium | reverse complement strand
GGTCATTTCCATCTGCTTCTGGTCGACGGCGTCGGTGGCGTTCGAGGAAAAATAGGGCTTGAGCGTCCCGAAGGCCAGCGAATGAAACAGCACCCGCACCGTGCCCGGGGGCGTAGAACTTTTCAGTTTGGCTTCGAGTTGGTCGAGAATCTCCCGGCGCTTTTCGGCGTCGGCAGCATTGGCGTTGAAGAAGAGCGCCTCGCGACCGGTGGCGCGAATAGCGGCGATGACTTCTTCGACATGGGGCTGGGCAGCGCGACGATCAAGATGAACGCCGGCAATGTTCATCCCCTGACGGGCCAGCGCCAAGCCGGTGGCCTCGCCGAAACCGCTCGAGGCCCCCAGGATGAGCGCCCAGGGCGTGGCTTCGCTCATGGGTTCGCCCCCTTCTTGGTGCGGGCGGCTTCGAGCCGCGTGACCGCTTCGCCGAGCGCGTGGGTCAACTGGTCCAAGCTCTCCTCCACACAGCCGCTGAGAGTTTCGACGACTGCCTCGACCGTCTTTGCAGCCACCGGCCGTTCGCAGGCGCGGCGGTCGCTCCAAACCATCTGTGCGTCTTCCTGGCGCACCAGTTGCAGCTCGAGCGCAAAGCGGGCATTGACTTCCGTGGCCGAATCCACCTCCTCCATCGCTTGTAGATTGCCGCGCAAAACGTAGTCGAGACCTTTCTGCGCGCGATAGGGAACCACATCGCCAAAAACGCCCGCGGCTTGCAGCCGCCGGATGAGCGCCGACTGCACCATGCTGGCGGGAGACTCCGCCCAGCGGTGGTAGTGGTAGAAGTTCAACTCATTTTGTCGGGTGAAGTAAACAATACGGTCCTGCCGCAGCAGATGGTTGGCCTGAAGAAGGGCCACGCCGAGCTGCCCCGCGGCAGCGGGCTGGTCGGAAGACGACCCGGCGGTCGAAGGGGGCGGCGGGGCCAGGTGAACCGTGTAGAAGCTGGTGCGCGGGGCGCTTCCGCACGCACACAAGAGCGCGGCGCTCGCCGCCAGCACGGCCCAGCAGGCTCTAGGTAGGTTCGCTTTCATCCCCCGCCCCTTCAATGCGAATGCGCCGCCGCTCCTCAGAGAGAACCTCGAGTTGCACCGAGACCGTCGGAGTGGCGGCGGGCAGCGCTAAGCGCTCCGCCCATTCCACCACCACGATGGCTCGCTCGGCCAGAAGGTCATCCAGCCCCAGAGTCTCGAGCTCCGGCGGCTCTTCCACGCGGTACAAGTCCACATGGTAGAGCCGCGTATGATTGCTGAAAACGTGCACAAAAACAAACGAGGGACTGGTCACCTCCTCTTCGGCCGCCAGACCCAACCCGCTGACAATGCCCTTCACCAGCGTGGTCTTGCCCGACCCCAGCTCGCCCGTGAGCGCCACCAGCGCCGGCGGCTCGAGCTGCCGAGCCAACTGCCGGCCCAGCGCTGTGGTCTCTTCAGGGGACGAGGTAATAACTTCCCGGATCGTCGCTCGCAATTCTTTCTCCGAGCGCCTGCCACGCTTGTGGCAGGGCTTCAATGATATCCGAAGCGATTAAAGCCTGCTCGCCCTTTTCCGCGCACGCCCGATCGCCCGCCCAGCCGTGCAAGCACACCGCCAGGCACAGCGCCTCCAGCGGGGAGTCCGGCCATTGCGCCAGCGCGCCCGCCACCATGCCGGTAAGGACATCGCCCGTTCCGCCCGTAGCCAGGCCGGGATTCCCGGTGTAATTCACGAAAATTTGTCCGGCGGGAGTGGCCACCACGGTGCGATAGCCTTTGAGGATAACAAAAACCCCATACTCCTGGGCAAATTTTTGCGCGAACTCCAGCCGCTGCGCCTGCACTTCGGCGCTGGTCGTTCCCACCAGGCGCGCCATTTCGCCCGGATGCGGCGTGAGAACCAGTTGCGCGCAGCGGCGTCGGCGCAGGACGTCCAGTTGTCCCACCAGCGCGTTCAAGGCGTCGGCATCGAGCACCAGAGGCTGCTCACACTGCTCGACCACCGCGCGCACAAACTGCGCGGTTTCGGGATGAGTCGTCAAGCCCGGCCCCAGGGCCAGCACGGTTTTGTCCTCGGCCAGCTTGGCAAAGTGGCCGTAGTCCAGGGCGTGCACGGAAATCGACCCGGTGTCGGTCTCCGGCAGTGGGACGGTCATCAACTCCGGCATTAGCGAAGCCACAATCGGCTGCGCCGAGGCCGCCGTGGCCACGGTGGCCAGCCCGGCGCCCATGCGCAAAGCGGCTCGCCCCGCCAGCGCCGCCGCCCCACTCTTCCCGCGCGAGCCGGCGGCGAAGAGGACGTGGCCGAAATCGCCCTTGTGGGCCGTCAAATCCCGTCTAAACGCAAAACGCCGGAACTGGCGAGCGACAATCAAGTTCAGAAACAGCTCGGGGTCATCGGCGTAGAGACTTTCCGGCGAGCCAATCGGGGCCACCGCCAGGCGGCCGACGCGGGCGCAGTTAGGCGGAAAGATGTGCCCGCGCTTGGGCGCGGTGAAAGTGAGCGTGGCGTGGGCCCGAATCGCCTCGCCCGCCGGCTCGCCGGTGTCGGAGGGCAACCCCGAGGGAATATCCACGGAGATAACGTGGAAGTCGCGGTATTTGTGGGAGCGGGCGTTGACATCGGCGATGACCTGCCCGAAGTAACCCGTTACCGGCCCGGCGAGGCCGGTACCCAGCAGCCCGTCCACGAGGACGTCGCACTCGAGAGCGGCCCCGCGCGCTTCCTCCCAATCGGTCAATTCGGGCAGCACCTCTACCGTGCCGCCCGCCTGGAGAAAAGCCTGATAGGCGGCCCGAGCCTCTCCTTTCAAATCGGCCGCGGCAGCCAGGAGGAAGACACGTGGCGCATAGCCCCGCTCGCTCAGGTGTCGTGCTGCCACCAGGGCATCGCCGCCGTTGTTTCCTTTCCCGCACAGGACGGAAATGCGGAGGGAGGTGCGGGCGCCGCCTGCCAGCTCGCGTTCCAGAAAATCGGCCACCTGGCCCCCGGCGTTTTCCATGAGCTGCGCGAAAGAGACGCCGGCGCGCTCGACCGTGAGGCGGTCGATGCGCCGCATCTGCTCGGCAGTGAGAATTTTCATCGGGGGACTCTAGGTCCTCGCCTGAGTAGAGTGTATTTCAAAACGGCATTAATGAAATGCAGATTCCTCGCCGCCAAGACGATCAAGGGCTCGGAATGACACACGAGAACAAGCGCTAAATCATCCAGCCGCCGCTGACGGTGACGACCTGGCCAGTCGTATAGCTGGCGTCTTCGGAGAGGAAGAATTTAACCGCGGAGGCCACATCTTCGGCGCTGGGAGGACGGCCGACGGGAAAGCGGGCGTCGCGAACCCGATTGGCTTCCTCGCGAGTCAGCTCCTGGTCATCCACATTGGAGGGATTCACCATATTGACGGTGATGCCGTAGCGCGCCTCCTCAATAGCCAGCGAGCGTGTGAAGGAAGCGACCGCCGCCTTGGCGGCGGCGTAGGCGGAAATCTTGGCCTGGCCGAAAGCCCGCTCGGCTCCGACCGCCCCCAGGTTGACAATCCGTCCCCAGCGCTGCTGCCGCATCACCGGCAGGACTTCCTTGCTCACGTAATAGACGCTGAAGAGGTTCGAGGCAATCAGCCGCTCCCATTCCTCCGCCGCCGTCTCGCTCACCGCGCCCCAGCCGAACTCGCCCACGTTGTTGACCAGCGCATCCAGGCGGCCAAAGTGCTTCACCGTGCCCGCTATCAGTTTCTCCACCTGTTCGGGCCGGGTGACATCGGCCTGCAAGACCAGAGCTTCCGCGCCCCGCGACTGCACCTGGCGGGCCGCCTGCTGGGCGGCATTGCGGTTTCCCCGGTAGCAGAGGGCCAAGCGCATTCCTTCCGAGGCCAGCGAGAGGGCAATGCCCTTCCCCAGGCCGCGGCCGGCCCCGGTGATGAGGGCAACGCGGTTGACCAGGGGCACGGAACGGCTCTCCTCGCCTGCCCGCCGCCGGCGGGCCGCCAAAAACGGATTGAGCGCGCGACTCGCGCCGCAGTATACACCAAAGCTTCTCGCTCAGCGGGCCCCACGCGGCAGCTGCAAGGGTTTATAATATCCAGAAATGCGTTCGTTCCTCGACTGGAACTCTTCCGAGAGCATGCACAAGTGGCGTATTGGGATTCTTATTCTAGCCGCCCTTTTTGCCTGCGCCGCTGTGGGCTTCCCACCGTTGGGGATAGTTGCAGCGATCCTCGGAGTGTTGGGCGAGGTTGTGTTTGGGCGTCGGGAGCGGACATTGGAATCGAGCGAAAAGCGTGCTCTGCGGCAAGAGATCATTCAAATGGGGTTGGAACAAGAACGTCTGTCGCGCGACCAAGCGGACGAGGCCAGAAGGATCGGCAAGGGCATGGTTATTGAAGGCCGAAATCCTCTGTCTGCGAAGAAACGGGGACAAACCGCCGAGATCAATGTGGCTGCTTTTGCGGCCCGATTCGAGGACAAATCCAATCCTGTAAGTTATAACTCGGGGTCTATAACGAGTCTCCACGCCGGAGAGACATACTACATCTTTGCAATGGACGCTTGCCGTACAGGCGGGTCCGTGGCCTATCAGGCCGCAGTTACGCCCAATACCGCCTTAGCTGGACGGGACAAGATTTATATTGGCAGTATCCGGACCCCAGATTAAGAATCCAGGGTTGCGACGGGATCTGCCCGTCCACGGCTGGATTCGCGCTCAGCCGACCCGGGCCGTTCCCCAAGGCTTTGAACCGCGACCTGATCCCTGAAATCCCAGTTTTGGACCAGATTTGGTCATAAGGCACTCGCCGTGCCAAAACCATGTGGTTGAGACACACCGCAAATTGCACTCTAGCCCACCCTAGAATCTGCAAGTTAGGGGCGTAGGTCTTAGCTCCCGTTCCGGCACCGGGCGTTGAGCAGTCGTTTGGCCCGCATACATGTTCGTGAATATCTCCATCCAGCATTATTTCCTAAGAGAATGCGAAAGTGCTAGATTGGGACGTTTCAAAATCCAGTAGGTCGCTTTTGAAGACCATGAGGATGAGACTGCTCTTCGCCGGTCCCAGCATCTTCGACGTCTTGGAAAACCAGAAACATGCGCTGAAGGACGAGGTGAACCACCTCGAATCGGCCACGCTGGAGAGTGTTCCTCAACAAGAGATCGTGCGCGACGTCGCCGCGAGACACAAGATAGAAGTTCCTGTACTAGAAGAAGAGAGAGCCTACATCACCCATGACGAGGTTGACGTCGACGTCAGCCAGGACCCGATGAGGCTGATCTTTGACAGAAGCGAGCCGTTTTATGTGCGGGGAGTGGAGATCACGTTCTGTGTACCGTTTCGAGGGGACCCGGATTTCTTTCAAATTCAACCATCTACGTTCACTCTGAACCCACCGGTCGGAGAGATTCAAGAGAACGAGATCCGTCTTAGTTATACGAGAACAGACAACAATGCCGAAGCAGCTAGATCGGATTACGATCAAACACTGAGGAACATCAAGCAGTATCTCGAGTGGTTGCGAGCATCCGTCGAAGACTTCAACAGCAAGATTGGCCAAGAGATCGAGACAGTAGTGGGTCAGCGGAGACAGAAGCTAAACGCGACTGCGGGCATGATTGCGGCTATCGGCTTGCCGGTGAAACAAGAACATGCCGACCGCGAGAACGCGAAGCTTCGAGAGGACCGATCACTGCAGAAGAGCATTGTTAGTCCCAAGAAATGGGACGTGTTCATCTCCCATACCAGCGAAGATAAGAACGAGATCGCTCGCCCGCTAGCTGAGGCCCTGCGGACAAAAGGTGTGTCAGTGTGGTATGACGACTTCTCGTTGAAAATAGGCGACAGTTTGCGGGCATCTATCGACTACGGACTTGCCAATTCGCGGTATGGCGTTGTGATTCTGAGTAAACGCTTCTTTGAGAAACACTGGCCTGTTCAGGAACTGAATGGCCTCGCTAGCAGAGAAGTCAACTCGAAAAAGGTAATTCTCCCTATTTGGCACAAGGTCGGCTTTGATGAAGTTCGGGAATTTTCTCCTACGTTGGCGGACAGATTGGCCGCCAAGTCAGAACAAGGTCTGGAAGGATTGGTTGAACAGATCGTGGCTGTGCTCGACCAAGACTAGTCAGCGGGGTCGTCTAATCCGATCCGTAGCCGATAATGGCAATATAGCGCGGGCGCCAAAAAGGCCGCAAGTAACCACGCTGCAATTCATTGATTTCGCTGGCGAACAACCCCTTGTTTTGACGCGTGCCGAAACCACAGCCTTGCTGCACCGCAAGGGCTGTGGTTGGTCTGGCGTCCACAGGCAGCGATTGGGCACCCTTCGGCTCCTCCCTTTTTTGGCTTGGAGTCGCTCACGGTGATTTGCTCCGCGGAAGCGAAGCAAATCGGCGGGCGCGGGCCACCAGCACGGTGCGGTCATCGCTCTGCTCG
>CAYTXK010000063.1:2179-3406 GCA_964441645.1 uncultured Acidobacteriota bacterium | reverse complement strand
CCGGGCGCCCAGGCCGCCAGCTCGGCCAGCAGGGCCTCGATGAGCGCCGCGGGCGTAGTGTGATCGGCGGTGCGCTCGAGAAAGGCGACCAAACGCTCGGCGCCGTACTCCTCTTCGTAGGTGTTCTCGACTTCCGTGAGGCCGTCGGTGTAGGCCACCAGCCAATCGCCCGGCTCGAGCTCAACCGTTGCCTGCTCGAAGTGCAGGTCCCGGAACAGCCCCACCACCGGCCCGCCCACCGTGAGCGGTTCGGCGCGGCCGCGGCGGAGGCGGACGGGAGGGAGGTGGCCGGCGTTGGTATACGTTAGTTGACGTTTGTTGTCGTCATAAACCCCCACAAAAAGGGTGGAATACTTCTCGGCGCTGGTGGTGGCGCAGAGCTGGCGGTTGACGCGGCTGGCGAGCTCGGCGGCATCGAGCTGGTCGAGCTGGCCGGTGAGCCGGCTGGCATAGACCTGGGTACGGAGAATGGACTGAATGGTGGCCATCAGCAGCGCCGCCGAGATGCCTTTGCCGCTGATGTCGCCGATGGTGAGGATAAGCTTCCCCGCCCCGGCCAGCCCGTAGTCGTAGTAATCGCCGCTGACCACACGCGCCGGCTGGCACAGGCCCACCAGCTCCAGCGTGCGCAGCTCGGGCGCCTGGCGGGGAAAAAGCTGCTCCTGAACCTGCCGGGCAATCTCGAGCTCGTCCTGCAAGCGCTGCTTTTCTCTCGATTCCCGAATCAAGATTTCAATCGAGGCCGCCATCTGATTGAAGGACTCACCCAGCGCCCCCAATTGATCCTTGTGCTGGGCGGGAACGCGAAAGGAGAAATTCCCCGCCTGCATCCGCTGGGTGGCGGTGTAGAGGTCGTGAGTGGCGGCGGTTATGCGCCGGCTGAGACGCACGCCGGTAATCACCGAAAGCACCTGCAAAATCAGAAACACGATTCCGCTCACCACCAGGACGGCGAGAAAGACCTGGGCCACGTCACCCAGAGGGGCAAAAATGCGCTGGTTCAAGAGGGAGGGCCGGGTGGTGAAGGAGAGGAAGACAGGAACCGTGCGGGGCGCCGGCGCGGCCAGATCCCATTGCACAACGTCGAACTTGGAGACGCTGTTGACGCCCGGGTCGAGGAAGTAGCGCGGCGGAGGCAGCGCCCGGCCCGCGGCCTCGACGCGCCCCACGGAGGCATAGAGGCGCTGGCCGATGGGAATACGGCCGCGCTCCGAGCCAGCCTCGACT
>CAYTXK010000063.1:0-2169 GCA_964441645.1 uncultured Acidobacteriota bacterium | reverse complement strand
GCAGGGCGTCGTTCACCGGAACCGTGAGGCAGAGCGTGGCCCCCGGCCAGCCCGGAACAGCGGCGGCCGAGTGCAGGAAAAGATTACTGTCCGACACTACCACGTCGCGGAAGCTCTCGAGCTTCCAGGCGGGAGGAATCAGGCAGCCCAGGGGCGGCTCGCTGGAAGCGGGCCCGCCCGAATCGGGCAGGCCGGAGATGGCCACGGTGCGCTCGCCTGCGGCCAAAACCAGCACCAGGCCGGGAAAGGCGCTGCGGGCGCCGAGCGACTCGCGCTCCAGCCAGGTGCGCACCGCGGCAGCGCTGGTCCGCTCGGCGGGACTGAGGCCCGCCAGCACGGCGCGGGCGCTGACGTTAATGGCGCCCAGTTCCACCGCCTTGGCTTGCAAATCACTGGCAATCAGATAGCCGGCCAGTTGCCCGTAGAGCAGGTAGGCGCTGAGCAGGACCATCCCCAGGATGAGCATAATGGGAATGACGGCGATGAAGAGGTACGCGAAGAGAAGGCGGTTCCGCAGCCGCCAGAGCAACCGCCGGCGCAGCGAGCCCACCAGGCCCACGGCGACCACAAAGGCGAAGATCAGCGCCAGCAGGCCAAAGTAGAACTCAAGCTGGCCCGCCCGCAGCAGGTAGGCTATCAGGTAAGCGGCCAGCGCCGCCAGCGCCAGCCAAGGAGCACTCAGGCGGGGACGCCACTTCTCCGGCAACGCAACCATCGGACGAGTCTCTCCGGCCCTTCAGCGAGCGCGAAGAGAGAAAGTGGCAGAATCGCGGAAAGGTGTCAATCAGCGGCCGAGGGCGGCCCCGGACTAACCCCGGGCCACGCGGCTGTGCCGGTAGCCATAGAAGAAATAAATCGCCAGCCCGATAACCATCCAGATGAACAGCCGCTCCCAGGTCTGCCGACCCAGGCCCAGCATCAGCCCCACGCAGGTCAGCGCCCCCAGAATGGGCACCACCGGCACCCAGGGAGTCTTGAAGGGCCGCGGGATGTCCGGCCGGCTGTACCGCAACCGCCACACGCCCAGACAGACCAGCACGAAAGCGAACAGCGTGCCGATGTTAACCAGGTTCCCCAGAATCCCGATGGGAAACAGCCCGCCGACAATCGCCACCACCCCGCCGGTCAGAATGGTGGTGATGTAAGGGGTGCGAAAGCGCGGATGCACCTTGGTGAACCATTGCGGCAGCAAGCCGTCGCCGGCCATCACCCAGAAGATGCGCGGCTGCCCCAGCAGCATCACCAGAATGACGGACGTCAGCCCGGCGATGGCCCCCAATTTCATCGCCGTGCCCAGCCACTGCAGACCCATGGCATCTACGCCCACGGCCACCGGCGCCGCGGTGTTGAGCTTCGTATAGTGCACCACTCCGGTCAGCACGGCGGCGTAGCAGACATAGAGAATCGTGCAAATCGCCAGGCTGCCCAGAATTGCGACCGGCAAGTCCTTCTGCGGATTGCGCGCTTCCTGGGCGGCGGTGGACACCGCATCGAATCCGATGTAGGCAAAGAAAATCACCCCGGCGCCCGCCAGGATGCCGCTCCAGCCGAACTCGCCGAAACGCCCGCTGTTGGGCGGGATGAACGGACTCCAGTTGTCGCGGTTGATAAAGGCAATCCCCGCCAAAATAAACGTCACCACCACCGCCACCTTGATGAACACGATGGTGGTGTTGACCGAAGCCGACTCGCGGATGCCGACCACCAGCACCGCGGTCACCGCCAGCACAATGACCATGGCGGGCAGGTTGAAGCTGCCCGTGTACTGCCAGCTCCCGTCGGCCGCCACTTGCAGCAGCGGCTGAGTCAGGCGCTCGGGAATGACGATGCCGATGTCGCGCAGAAAGCTGACCATCAGCCCCGACCAGCCGACCGAAACTGTAGCCGCCCCCAGCGAGTATTCCAGAATCAAATCCCAGCCGATAATCCAGGCGATAAACTCGCCCAGGGTGGCGAAAGAATACGTATAGGCGCTGCCGGCGATGGGAATCATCGAGGCCATCTCCGCGTAGCAGAGCCCGGCGAAGGCGCAGGCGATGCCGGTCAGCATCATCGACAGCACGATGGCCGGCCCGGCGTGGGCGGCGGCGGCGTTGCCGGTGAGCACGAAAATGCCGGCGCCGATGATGGCTCCCACGCCCAGCATGGTCAGGTCCACCGGCCCCAGGA
>CAYTXK010000062.1:0-9868 GCA_964441645.1 uncultured Acidobacteriota bacterium | reverse complement strand
AGGTGGCGGAAATCACCGATCGCGTCACCAAAGCTGGCGGCCCCGCGCTGCTTTTTGAAAACGTCAAGGGCTACAAGGTCCCGCTCGCCATCAATCTCTTCGGCTCCCACCGCCGCATGAACCTGGCCCTGGAGGTGAATGACCTCCAAGAGGTCGCCGAACGCATTACGGGTTTCCTCGACTTCAAGACGCCGCAAGGCTTCCTCGACAAGCTGAAGATGCTCCCCAAGCTCGGCGAGTTAGGCGCTTTTTTCCCCAAAACTGTCAAAAGTGGCCCCTGTCAGGAAATCGTCCGCCGCGAGAATTTCTCGCTTTTCGACTTTCCCATCATCCAGTGCTGGCCTCAGGACGGCGGCCGCTACATCACGTTCCCGCTGGTTTTTACCCGCAACCCTGAAACCGGCAAGCGCAACGTGGGCGTCTATCGCATGCAAGTCTTCGACGACCGCACCACCGCCATGCACTGGCAAACGCAAAAGCACGGCGCCGAGCATTTCCGCCGCGCCCGCTCGCGCTTTGGAACGGGGAAGCTCGAGGTAGCGGTGGCGATTGGCGCCGACCCGGCGACTGTTTTTTCCGGAGTCATCCCGGCCCCGCCGGACCTCGACGAGCTTGTTCTGGCCGGTTTTCTCCGCCGCGAGGCGGTGGAGTTGGTGCGCTGCCAGACCGTGGACCTGGAAGTTCCGGCCAACGCGGAAATCGTGCTGGAAGGTTATGTGGACTTAAACGAGTTCCGCCGCGAGGGGCCTTTCGGCGACCACACGGGCTACTACTCGCTGGCCGACGACTATCCCGTTTTTCACGTCACCTGCCTGACGCAACGGCGCGACCCGGTCTATCTCACCACCATCGTCGGTCCGCCCCCGGAAGAGGACTTCTTCATGGGGCACGCCATCGAGCGCATCCTCCTGCCGATTATGAAGCTGCAATTTCCGGAGATTGTGGATGTGGCGATGCCGGCCGAAGGCATCTTCCACAACTTGATGATTGTCTCCATCCGCAAGTCCTACCCCGGGCAGGCGCGCAAAATCATGAGCGCCATCTGGAGCCTCGGGCAGGCGATGTTCACCAAAGTGCTGGTGATTGTGGACGACGACGTCGACGTGCAGGACCCGCGCGAGGTTACCTGGAAAGCGTTGTGCGCCATCGACCCTCAGCGCGATGTGGAATTCCACCTCGGCCCCGTGGATACTCTCGACCACGCCGCCCGCGCCCCCGACTTCGGCTCCCATATGGGGATTGACGCCACCCGCAAGTGGCCTGGCGAGGGCTACGGGCGCGGCCCCTGGCCGGACGAGATCAAGATGGATGCGGATACCAAACGCCGCGTAGAGGCCCTATGGAAACAACTAGGATTAGGGTAGCGCCACGGCTAAAAAGCGGCTTCTGCGGAAGAAAACCGAAGTGCAACAATTTTTTTCTTGACAACCTGCCCGGTTTTCCCTACAAATGGCCCCGATAGAGATCGCTGCCTTCCCGATTCTGGCACAGGACATTAGCGATTCACCGGCGCCGGCGGTTGTAGTCGGCGGGGCGAGGAATGAGCGTGGCGTCCCTCCGCGAAGTGATGAACGTAAAGGAGGCTTCTGACTATCTCGGGGTCTCGCCCGACACTCTCTACCGCTATGTGTACATGGACAGAATCCCGGCTTTTAAATTGGGCAACCGCTGGAAATTCAAAAAGACTATACTTGACCGCTGGATTGAGCGTAAGATTAGCCGCGCTGGAAATCGTCGGCGGAAAGCCAAGAGGTAAACACTGATGGGTCTGTTTGGCGGCAAAAAGAACAAACCACTTCTGGGCTTGGATATCGGTTCGAGCGCCGTGAAGGCGGTCGAGCTGAAAAAGACCAAGGAAGGCTACGAATTGACGGCGGTGGGGCTGGAGCCCCTGTCGCCGGAAACGGTGGTGGACGGCGCCATCATTGACGGCATCAGCGTCTCGTCCGCCATTGAGCGCATCTACCAGAGCCAGAAGGTGCGCACCAAAGACGTCGCCACTTCGGTATCGGGGCACTCCGTCATCATCAAAAAGATTACCCTTCCCCTGCTGGAAGCCGACGAGCTTTATGACCAGGTGTACGCCGACGCCGGCCAGTACATCCCCTTTGACATCGCCGACGTCAGCCTCGATTACCAGGTGCTGAAACCCACCGAGACCGGCGACGGCTACGAAGTGCTGCTGGTGGCGGTCAAGCGCGATAAGATCAACAACTACCAGAGCGCTCTGATCGGGGCCAAGCTCAGCCTCGCCTTGGTGGACGTGGACGCCTTCGCCCTGCAAAACACCTTCGAGCTCAACTACGAGCCGGACCCCGAGGCGACCGTGGCCCTGCTCAACATCGGGGCCAGCGTCATGAATATCAACATCATCCGCGGCGGCGTGCCCCTGTTTACGCGCGACGTCTCCGTGGGCGGCAACCAGTACACCGACGCCTTGCAAAAAGAGCTGGAGCTGAGCTTTGAGGACGCCGAAAACCTCAAGAAGGGCCAGTCGGTGGCCGGCGTAGGCGAAGACCAGAAGACTTCCGTGCTGAAGTCGGTTTCGGAAATCCTGGTGCTGGAAATCCAGAAGACCTTCGACTTTTTCCGCGCCTCGGCGGGCGCCCAGCCCATCAGCCACATCTACGCCGCCGGCGGCGCGGCTCGCACCCCAGGGTTGCTCGAGATGCTGCGCGAGGAGTTCCAGATGCCGGTAGATGAGATTGACCCTTTCCGCCGTATCACTTACAATCCGGGCAAGTTCAGCGACGAGTATTTGCGTGAAATCGCGCCCCGGCTGGCGGTTTCCGTTGGCCTGGGCCTGAGGAGCTTTGACGAAGCATGATACGCACTAACCTGCTGGGTCGTCCGCGTCCGAGGGTCAAGCGCCGTGTGGCCGTCACCGGCGCCCTTCTGATCGCTTTGATTCTCATTCCGATCTCGCTGGGCTTGCTCTTGCTGGCCGGCGACTGGTTCTTCACCCAGGGTCGCATCGTCGAGCTGCAGCGCAACATCGACGCCAAGAAAGCCGAAAAGGCGCGCTTGGCCCAGGTGCAGCAGGAAGTCGAACGGTTCGAGACGAGGAAGGCGGAGCTTGAGGCGAACATTGGGATCATCCGCAATTTGAAAGAGAGCCAGTCGGGCCCCGTCCGCCTGCTCGAGGCCGTCCACCAAACCGTCAGCATGACCGAGACGCTGTGGCTCACCTCCCTGGAAGAAAAGGGCGGGACGCTCGAGTTCAAGGGGCTGGCGGGCTCGGTGGAGGCGGTGGCGAATTTCATGACTAATCTCAGCCACTCTGGGTTCTTCCAGAGCGTGGAGATCAAGGACGCGGTGCAGAAGCAGCAGAGGGAAGGCACCCAGAACTACGAATTCACGCTCCTGGTGAAAATCGGGGCGCGCGCACCTGCTGAAGGCGCCAGCCCACCCGCCGCGACCGGCGGAGCGGACTAGGAGGACCCATGGCGCTACGATTTCGCGAGTTGCCCTGGTACTACCAGTTGGCCTTGTACGCCTTGGTGGCGGTGGGCCTCTTTGCCGCCGGGGAGTTGATCCAGGGCTCCCCTGTCAAGGCCGCCCACGACGAGGAAAACGCCAAAACGGCGGAGTTCAACAAGCTGAGCGACGAAGTCAATAAACTGCGGGTCTTCGAAGCCGACAAGAAACGTCTGGAGACCGAGCTGGCTTCGCTCGAAGAGCAGTTGCTCCGAATGCGCAACTTGGTCCCCAAGGAGAAGCAGACCGACGACTTCATGCGGTTGTTGCAGAACGTAGCCGGCAGCTCCCAGGTGGCTTTGCGCCGGTTCACGGCCCGCGACGTGGTCATCAAGGAGCTCTACGCCGAGATGCCCTTCGAAGTGGAGATGGACGGCTCCTACGCCAACATGAAGGAGTTCTTCCGCAAGATCTCGGACGCCACTCGAATCGTCAACGCCACCGGCTTGCAACTGAAAGGGATCGAAGGGGCCCGGGGCAAGTTTGACTACCCGCCGGGCACCAGCGTGGTCGGTGTCTGCCAGTTGATCACTTATTACACGCCCTCGGAGGCGGAAGCGGCGGCGGCCGCCCCGCCGGAGAAAGCGGCCGCCCGCAAGGCGCCGGCCAAACCGGCGGCGCCGGCGAAACGCTAGGGAGAAGGAGGAGCGCGGATGAGGCAGGGAACTCATCGGGTCACCGCATGGCGCGTCCAGGCACTCTTTTGGGCCAGCCTGGCCGTTCTGCTTTGCCTGGCGGTCTCGCTCCAACTGGGCGCCCAGGCAGCTGCTCAGGCGCCGGCTCCGGCCAAGAAGCGCGTGACCAATCTTCGCGACCCCTTCCGCAGTCTTGTGAGCCGGAACGAAGAGGGAATGGCGGGCCAGGCGCTGCCGCCCGGCAAGCGCGGCCTGGTCATCGCCCAGCTCAGCGTGGACGGCATCATCATCATGGCCAGCGACAAGATTGCCGTGGTGAACATGCGCGGGCGCAACCGCGCTTACTTCCTCCGGGAGCGCGACGAGGTCTGGAACGGCTTCGTGGCGCGCATCACCGAAGACGGGGTTGTTTTCCGCGAACGAGCGACAGATGCTTTTGGGTCGCAATTCGAACGAGAAGTGACCAAGCAACTCACCGGGTCAGGAGCGAAACCATGATGCGTAAGCCATGGGGCGGACTCTGCGCCGCCGTCGTGTTCTTGGGCGTCGTTACGCTGAGCGCAATCGGCGCGCCCAAATCTCAGACGGAGGCCGGGCCGCCAGTCCGGCTGGTGGGAGTGGCAGCCGCCACCGCCGCCGGGGCCAGCGCCCTGGAGGTCGAGGTGTCGGGGCCGTTTACCTTCACCTCCTATCAGCCCAACGCCCGCGGGGTCATCGTCGACCTGGCGGGTGTGGTGGCCGAGCGCGCCTCCGGGCAATCCCTGGAGAAAGTGGCCTGGGTGGCGGGCTACCGCTTCCTGCCCTTCCGCAACGCCAGCGGCCGCCACGTGCTGCGCCTGGAGTTGACTCTGGCCCAGGATTGCCCCGTGGAAGTCACGCAGCCGCAGCCCACCCGGCTTCGCATGGCGTGCCCGGGCGCAACCGCTCCTTCCATGCCCAAGCCCCAGACTCCTTTTGTCCAGCCGACCGTGGCGTCGGTAAAGACTCCGAGGGCGGCGCCGCGCAGGGCTGAGTCTCCGGCGCTGGTCAGCAAGGTGGTCGTGCAGAAGCAAGCCCAGTGCGTCACCATCAACATCGAAGCGAGCGGGGAGCTGCAGTACGAGGCCAAGACTTTCGCCAACCCCACCCGCCTGGTGGTTGACCTGCCGGAAAGCGTTCTCCGCGTCCGCCAGCGCCGTTTCGCCGTAGACGGCAAGGAAGTGGTCGGAGTGCGGCTGGCCCAGTTCAAGGCCCAGCCTCCGGTCACGCGCTTGGTCGTCGACCTGGTGGCGATGGTGCCGTATGACATCACGCCTTCGGCCGCTGGCCTGACGCTCACGCTGGGATCCCCCGAGGCCCGCTCAAACCAACTCGCGCCCGCCGCCAGGCCATCGTCGGAGCAAGTGGCAAAGGCTCGGGCAACGAGCCAGCCCGCCGGAGAATCGCCGGCGCCGCCGCTGGTGGCTTCGCTGGCTCCCATGATTCCTGCCAACCTGGTCTCCGAATCTTCGTCGGCTCCTGCTCCTGACCCGGGCGAAATTCCCGAGACACAGAGTTACGCCGGAATGGCCAATCCCGACCCGGCCGAGGACACCCAGGCGCAGGCAGCCATGCCCGGCCAAGCGGCGCCCCGGCGCTATACGGGCGAACCCATCTCCGTCAACCTCAAGGACGTTGACCTGAAGGACTTCTTCCGCCTCGTCCACGAGATCAGCGGCCTGAACATCATCGTCGACCCCAACGTGCGCGGCACGGTCACCATGGTGCTGATTGACGTTCCCTGGGACCAGGCGCTCGATATCGTGCTCAAGAACAACAGCCTGGGCAGCACCCTGGAAGGCAACGTTCTGCGCATCGCCACGCTCGGCACGCTGAAGAAAGAGCAGGACGAGCAGAGAGACCTGGCCAAGGCCCGGGCCGAGGCCGTTGACCCCATCACGGTCACCCGGCAGTTGAGCTACGCCAAGGCGGGCGACCTGGAGAACGCTCTCAAGCGCTTCCTCTCTTCGCGCGGGGAAATCATCCGCGACGACCGCACCAACACCCTCATCATCCGCGACATCCCCAGCGTCATCCCGGACATGGATAACCTGATCCAGCAGCTCGACCGCAAGTCGTTGCAGGTGGAGATTGAAGCCCGGGTGGTGAGTGCCAGCCGGGCCTTCGCGCGCGAGATTGGCTTCCAGCTCGCCACCTCCTTCAAGGCTACCGGCGGCCGCAGCGTGTTCGGCGGCGCCCTCGGAGCCAGCCCGCTGACCATGTCGAACCCTCCGCCGCCCCTGTCGTCGGGTACCTCCGGCGGCACCCAGCCGCTGTTCAGCGACTTCCGCGTAGGGACGGCTACCTCGGGCTTCCTCTATGGCTTCCGCTCCACCAACTTCGCCCTGGACGCCATCCTGACCATGGCGGAGTCGCGCAACATCGCCAAGGTGCTCTCCAAGCCCCGCCTGGTGACTCAGAACAACGTCCCCGCCACCGTCGAGCAGGGCGACAAAATCCCCGTGCAAACCGTGGTGAACAACACTATTTCCACCCAGTTCATCGACGTGGTGTTGCGGTTGCAGGTGACGCCGCAGATCACCCACGATGGCACGGTTTTTCTCAACGTGCAGATTGAGAACACCGCCATCAACCCCGGTATTGACCGCATCAACGGCATCCCGGCCCTCTCCACGCAGTCCACCACCACCCAGGTCTTGATCCCGGATGGTGGCACGGTGGTCATCGGGGGCGTGATGGTGACCAACAACTCCACCAACATCAAGCAGGTGCCGTTGCTGGGCAGCATCCCCATCCTGGGCCACCTCTTCAAGAGCACGCGGGTGGACACCACCACCACCGAGTTGCTGTTCTTCATTACCCCGCGGATTCTGCCTGGCTAGCTTCGGGCCACAAACTCCGGGAGGAGAGCCAATCGCTCTCCTCCCTTTTTTATTTGCCCATGCCAACCCATCCCATGCGTCTCCGTCGCCTCCGCCGCTCTCTGGAAGAAGACGGCAGCGCGCTGCTCGTGACTCATCTGCCGAACGTGCTTTATCTCGTCGGTTTTCGCGGCACGAGCGGAGCGCTGGTGGTCACGCGCCGCACGGCAGTCTTGTTCGTGCCCGGGCTCTACCGCGAGCAGGCCCGCGGCGAAGTGGTGGGCGCCAGTGTGCGCGTGGCGCCCGATCCCTTGCGGGCGGCGGCTGACTGGCTGCGCCGGTCGAAACTCCGTCGCGTCGCCTGCGAAAAGCACCACCTCTCAGTGGCGCAGTTTGAGCAGTTCAGGCAGTGGCTGGGCCGCGAGGTCAAGCTCGGCGATGCCGGGCGACTTGTCGAACATCTTCGCGCGATCAAAACCTTGGCAGAAATTCGGCAAATTCGTGGAGCTCTCGCCCTCACAGCTCGGGTCTTCGAGGAAGTGCTGCCCAGTGTGCGGCCGGGGGTGCGGGAGCTGGAGTTGGCGGCCGAGATTGAGTTCCGCCTGAAGCGCTACGGGGCGCGGGCGCCGGCCTTTGAAACCATTGTGGCCTCGGGCCGCCGCTCGGCGCTGCCGCACGGGCGGGCGAGCGCCAAGCGCTTGAAGAAAAATGAGTTGGTCATCTTCGACCTGGGTGCTATACTCGACGATTATCGCAGTGATATGACGCGCACTGTCTACCTGGGCCGGCCGCCCGCCCGGGTCAAACGAATCTATGGCGCAGTCCAAGAGGCGCTGGAGCATGCTTTCGCCGCCGTGCGAGCGGGTGTGCCCGCCGCCCGGGTGGATGCCGCCGCCCGGAGGCACCTCGAGCGGCAGGGGCTGGGAGCCTATTTCGTCCATGGGACGGGCCACGGGCTGGGTCTCGAGATTCACGAGGAGCCGCGCGTAAGCTCTATGGTGGAGACGCGGCTGGCGGCAGGGAACGTGATTACGCTGGAGCCCGGCGTTTACATCCCCGGGTGGGGCGGGGTGCGGATTGAAGACGTGGTGGCGGTCCGTCCCCGGGGAGCCCAGTTGCTGACCCCGCTTTCACGGGAGCTGGTGTGCCTGTAAAACGGAAAAATTCGGGGGAAGGCCCGGCGGCGGAGAGTTCCGTTGACCTGGGGATACCGTTCGACCAGATCCGCGCCCTGATTGACCTGCTGGAGGAACGCGGCCTGGAGGAATTCGAGCTGGAGCGCGAAGGGGTGCGCATCCGCATCAAGCGGCGCGGCGCCCCGGCGGCGCCCGCGCCCGTCTTCGCCAGCTACGGGCCGCCCGCGAATAACCAGGCCCCGGCCAGCGAAGCCCGAATCGGGCAAGCGGCGAGCAGTGGGGCCGCCGAAGAGGAAGCCGGCGAAGCCCACGTGATCAAATCGCCCATCGTGGGGACGTTTTACGCCGCCCCGCGCCCGGATGCGCCGCCCTTTGTGCGGCTGGGGGATGCGGTGGAAGTGGGACAGGTGCTGTGCGTCGTGGAAGCCATGAAGCTAATGAACGAGATTGAAGCCGACGTGGCGGGGGAGATTGTGCGCATTTACGGGGAGAACGGGCAGCCGGTGGAATACGGCGAGCCCTTGTTTGCCCTCCGCCCGTCGAAGAAGAGGTAGCCGGAGCGGGGCGAGTGGCCAGGCACAGTCGCGAGGCCCGGGCCCGCCAGGCCGAGGCGCAACACCGACAGGCCGTCGCTAAGGCAACACAGGACATTGGGCGCGGCCCGGGGACGATTTCAGAACTCTAGCTTGAACGGTGGCGGGAACTCTACCTGCTTGTGACCAGGAGATCTTCTCCGAATCAGCGGCCGAGGAACCTCTCCAGTTGGCCACAGGCGGTCTCGGCCAGGTCGGCATGCCTCTTGCCTTTGGCGACATCGCGGGCTTGCCACGCCCGTTGCGCCTTGACCAGATTCAACTTCATGCTTTCCCACTTGACGACGATGTCGCCCCGCAGATCATAGCCGGCGGCCCGCTGTTGCTGCCGCAAAGTTTCCAAATTGCCATCCACAGCGACGACGCGGCTGCTCAGTTGATCGATCTGACGTTCTAGCTCGTCGAGTTGAGCAGAATTGTCCGGGGCGGGATTTGCCTTTTCCACCGGTGTCGCTCGTGGCGCCACCGGGGCGTTGCTGGCCGGGCTCGAGGGAGCTTTCTCGGCGGCTTGCGCCGGCGCGGGACGGGCAGGAGGCTCAGCCGCGGTCTGTGCCACTGGCTCTGCTGCGGGCTGTGCCACTGGCTCAGCGGCGGGCTGTCCCACCGGCTCTGCTTTGGAGACGGGAGCCAGCGTCGCTTGGTCCTGCTTGGATCCGGCCGCTCCGGACCTGTAATAGGTGCCCGCTACAATCAGAAGAGCGAGGGCCAGAAACGCTCCGAGCGCCATGTACAAGGCGCGATGGCCGAGCCGGGGGGACCACGGGCGCGGGGGCGACAACCATGGTTGGGGCAGGTTCAGCCGACGGCTGGCTGTACGATGTTTTGGTCGCTGGGACGGCAACAGGGATGGCCGTAGAAGGAGTGAAGAGAACCGTCGAAGTCCTCACACCGGCTTGCCCCCCAGCGGCCGCCCCGCTCAAGGCGCTGCGGAACGCGTCGGCGGATTGGAAGCGTTGTTTCTTTTCCTTGGCAATCGCCTGGAGGATGACGGCGTTCAGGGCCGCGGGCAATCCGGGCCGCAGCTCGATGGGCGGGCGCGGTATTTCTTTGATGTGGGCCGCCATGATGGCGAAATCGCTGTCAGCACGGAAGGGCTGCTGGCCGGTAGCCATTTCGTACAGAGAAATGCCCAGCGAATACAAGTCGGAGCGGAGGTCGGGCGCCTCGCCCTGCACCTGCTCCGGGGA
>CAYTXK010000061.1:7148-9916 GCA_964441645.1 uncultured Acidobacteriota bacterium | reverse complement strand
CGAACTTGCCCACGCCTTTAGCTTCTCTTACGGCTAGTTTGAACAGCTCCTCGAAAAACGAGTTGACGGTTTTCTTCGAGGTGCCGCACTTATCCGCGAGGTGCGCCACGATCTTGCTCTTGGTCATCGGTCTGGCCATCTTCATCTTCTCCTTGAGAGGAATTTTGGTTTGAACCCCGCCCGCCTGTGGCACGGCTGACAACCGCAGACAAGCTTGAATGACTCCCGACCCAACAGGCTCCGAAGCCGGCGTTACTATAGCCAAAGAGGCAGCGGCTGGCAAGAGCGAAAGCCGCTAAAAATGCGGGTTCCGGCGCAGCCACGCTAGGCGGCCCGGCTGGCCGCCTCCGGCCCCTGGCCGGCTTCATGGTAGAAGTAGGCGATGCTCAAGATCCCCTTGAGGTAGTTCTCCAGGTTCATGCGTTCGTTGGGGGCGTGGGCGTTTTCGTCGGGCAGGCCGAAACCCAGCAGCACGCAGGGCTTGCCGAGCTGCTCGTACATGGTGGTGACCAAAGGAATCGAGCCGCCCTCACGGATGAATACCGCTTTCTTTCCGAAGCCTTTCTCCAGCGCGCGCCGGCCCGCCTGGATGACGGGGTGGTCAAAGGGCGCCACCCACGGCCGGCCCAGGCTGTGGATGTGGAACTTCATGCGAACGCTGGGGGGCGCCAGGCGGCGGAGCTGTTCTTCCACCAGTTTGGCGATTTTGACCGGGTCTTGTTTGGGCACCAGGCGCGTGGAGAACTTGGCGGTGGCTTTGGAGCCGATGACGGTTTTGGCTCCCTCGCCGGTATAGCCGCCGAAGATGCCGTTGATGTCGAGCGTGGGGCGCGCCCAGATGCGCTCCACGGTGCTGAAGCCTTTCTCGCCCACCAGCGCCGCTACGCCCGTGGTTTCTTGAAACCCTTTTTCGCTGAAGGGCAGCTCGGCCAGTTGCTGCTTTTCTTTGGCGCTCAAGGGCGCTACGTCATCGTAAAACCCCGGAATCATGACGCGTCCGTCGGCGTCGTGGAGCTGGGCCATCATCTCGCACAGCACGTTGATGGGGTTGGGGACGGCGCCGCCAAAAGAGCCGGAGTGGAGGTCTTGCGCGGGCCCCTGGATTTCCACTTCGTAGTAGGCCAGGCCGCGCAGGCCGTAACAAATCGAAGGGATGCCTTTGCCAAGCATGGTGGTGTCGGAGACCACCAGGGCATCGGCCTCCAGGCGCTTCTTTTCCTGCTCCATAAATTTGTAGACGTTTTCGCTGCCCACTTCTTCTTCGCCTTCAATCATCAACTTGACGTTGACCGGCAAGCGGCCCTCGTTCTTGAAGAACGCTTCCAGGGATTTGAGGTGGATGAAAACCTGTCCCTTGTCGTCCACGACCCCGCGGGCGTAGAGATTCTCACCGCGCAGGGTGAGCTCGAAGGGCGGCGACTCCCACAGTTCCAGCGGCTCTGCGGGCTGCACGTCATAGTGGCCATAGAAAAGCAGGGTGGGCTTGCCGGCGGCGTGCAGCCAATCGCCGTAGACAATGGGATGGCCCTGGGTGGGGACAACCTCGACGTGCTCCAAACCGATCTTTTTCATGTGCTCAGCCAGCCAGCGCGCGCAGCGCTCGACGTCCGGCTTGTGCTCGCTCTTGGTGCTGACGCTGGGAATGGCGATGAACTCGCGCAGTTCTTCAATGTAGCGCTGGTGATTTTTCTCGATGAAGTCAGCGACTTTCTGCATTCGAGGCTCCTCCGGACGACGGGCGACCCACTGCGAAGCTCGTCATCTTAGCACAAGCAGGTATCCCCCTCGGCGCTTAGCCGCGGTGTTTGAGGAAGACGGTGGAGAGAGCCGGCAAGATGAGATCTAACGAATAGGGGCGGCCGTGAAAAGGAACCGGCTCGGCCTCGAGCCCGCCCAGGTTCCCCCAGCCGCCGCCGCCGTAGCAGGGCGCGTCGCTGTTCAAGACTTCTTCCCAGAAGCCGCCCTGCGGGACGCCGATGCGGTGGTGGGAGCGCGGGACGGGCGTGAAGTTGCCGACTACCAGAATGGTCTCGCGACCGGAGCGCGCTTTGCGGAGGAAGCTGAGGACGCTGTTCTGGGAATCGTTGGCGTCCACCCACTCGAAGCCGGCGCCGTCGGTGTCGAGCTCGTGCAGGGCCGGTTCGCGGCGGTAGAGGCGGTTCAAATCTTCGACCCACTTCTGCAGGCCGGCGTGGGGCGCCCACTGGAGCAGGTGCCAGTCGAGGCTTTTCTCGTGCGACCACTCGTCCCACTGGCCGAATTCGTCCCCCATGAACAGCAGCTTCTTGGCCGGTTGGCCGTACATGTAGCCGAACAACAGGCGCAGGTTGGCGAATTTCTGCCAGTCGTCGCCGGGCATTTTGCCCAGCAGCGAGCTCTTGCCGTGGACGACTTCGTCGTGGGAGAGGGGCAAGACGTAGTTTTCCGTGAAGGCGTACAGCATCCGGAAGGTCAGGTCGTTGTGATGGTAGGGGCGGTGGATGGGGTCTTTGGAGAGGTAGCGCAGCGTGTCGTGCATCCAGCCCATGTCCCATTTCAACCCGAAGCCCAGGCCGCCGACATAGGTGGGCCGGGACACCATGGGCCAGGACGTCGATTCCTCCGCGATGTTCTGCACGTCCGGATGGCTCCGGTAGACGTCTTCGTTGAGGCGGCGGAGGAACGCGATGGCTTCCAGGTTCTCCCGCCCGCCGTAGGCGTTGGGGACCCACTCTCCCTCCTGGCGGCTGTAGTCCGCGGCGAGTCGTTGCTCTACCTGGCGCGCGTGG
>CAYTXK010000061.1:0-7138 GCA_964441645.1 uncultured Acidobacteriota bacterium | reverse complement strand
AGGTGGGCCGGGACACCATGGGCCAGGCGGTGGATTCTTCGGCGATGGTTTGCGTGTCGGGATGCTGCTTGTAGAGCTCCTCGTTGCAGCGGCGCAGGAAGGTGATGGCTTCGAGATTCTCGTTCCCGCCGTGCACATTGGGATCCCATTCCCCCGGCTTGCGGGAGTAATCGAGGTAAAGCATGGAGGCCACCGCATCCACACGCAGGCCGTCGGCGTGATAGACCGAGAGCCAGAACAGGGCGCTGGAGATGAGGAAGCTGCGCACTTCGTTGCGGCCGTAGTTGAAAACGGCGCTGTGCCAATCGGGATGTTTGCCCTTGCGCGGGTCGGCGTGCTCGTAGAGATGAGTGCCGTCAAAAAACGCCGGTCCGTGCTCATCGGCGGGGAAATGGGAAGCGGCCCAGTCGAGGATGACCCCGATGCCGTTTTGATGAAGAACGTCCACCAGGTACATGAATTCCTGCGGGGTGCCGAAGCGGCTCGAGGGGGCGAAGTAGCCGGTGGTCTGGTAGCCCCAGGAGCCGTAGAAGGGATGTTCCATGGGCGGCAGGAACTCCACGTGGGTGAATCCCATGCGGCGGACGTAGTCGGCCAGCCGCGGAGCCAGCTCGCGGTAGGTGAGCGAGCGGTTGTTCTCCTCGGGTACGCGCATCCACGAGCCCAGGTGCACTTCGTAGATGGAGATGGGGCTGGAGAGCGAGTTATGGCGATGGCGCTGGGCCATCCAGGCGTCGTCGCCCCACTCGTAGTCGAGATTCCAGACGATAGAAGCGGTTTTGGGCGGGCCTTCGTGGAAGAAGCCCAGCGGGTCGGCTTTGTCGACCTTGTAATGGTTGAGGCGCGAGGCGATGTGGAACTTGTAGAGGGCGCCGCGGCCGATTCCGCTGATGAATCCTTCCCAGATGCCCGATTGCCCCCGCTGCCGTAAGGGATGGCTGGTCCGGTTCCAGTTGTTGAAGTCTCCAGTGACGTAGACGTGCACGGCGTCGGGGGCCCAGACGGCGAAGTGAGTTCCCTCCTCGCCATCCAGGGTCATGGGGTGAGCGCCGAGTTTTTCGTACAGGCGGAAGTGGCTGCCCTCGTTGAAGAGGTAGAGGTCTTGGTCGGTGAGGAGACTTACGTCGTGGCGGACGGCGTGCGCTTCCGCTCGGCTTCGTTTCAGGCCCGGCTCGGGGCTGCGTTTGGTCATTTCGTCTTGGGGCGCGCGCGACGTTCAGCGTCGACCGCTCTCAGTGTATCGAGAACTTGGGGCAACTGGCAAAACTCTTCCAAGCGGTAGCGGGCTTTGCGACGCCAGTTGGGGCGTTCCGAGCCTGTCCCCGGGACGTTTTGCGGCAGGCTCTCTTCCCAGAGGTCTTCGAGATTGACGGTGACGACGCGGGCGGAGCTAGCGGCGAGATACGTAAGACAACCCTTGGCAATAGCCGCCAGCTCGCGCGTGCCGCTGGTCAGCCGGCCGTGTTGCTCGAGGAACTGAACCAAGCCGTGTTTGCGTGCCTCGCGCTTCTGGTGTTCGGCAGCCAGTTCGCCGGCCTCGATGTCTTCGAGGTCGAGGCCTTCCCAGTAGCCGGCTAACGTGGGTGTGTCGTGGGTATTGAGGCTGGCCACGGAGTCGGGGCGCGGGGACGGCAGGGCTTGGGCGGGGTCGGGGGCCACTTCGAACTGGACCACATAGCTGCGGTGAATCTTGTGGCGCGCCATGGCTGGCCGCACATAGGGCGGGACCGTGCCCAGGTCTTCCCCCAGGAGGAGGGCGCGGTGGCGTTGCGATTCGAGCGCCAGGATGGCGTAAAACTCCTTGGGGTGGTAGTGCACGTAGACACCTTCCACCGCCTTCATTCCCGAGGGAATCCAGAACAGCCGGTGCAGGCTCATCACGTGGTCAATCCGTAAAAGACTGGCGTAGCGGAGGTGGTGGCGGAGGCAGGCAATGAAGTAGCGATAGCCCTGCTCGCGGATTCGCTCCGGGTGCAGGGGCGGGAAGCCCCAGTTCTGGCCGCGGGTGAAGAAATCATCGGGTGGCGCGCCGCCGGTGACCCCCGGGGGAAAGAGAGCGCGCTCGCGCCAGACGTCGTAGCCGGCGGGGTGGACTCCGAGGGGCAAGTCGAGATAGAGGCCCAGGCCTTTCTCTCGCGCCCGGTGGGAGAACTCTTCGAGCTGCTGATGGGCCAGCCATTGCACGTAGAGGTGGTAGCAGTGCGCCGCCTCCTCGTAGTCGCCGCTCTCGAGCGCGCCGTTGCGCAAGCGTTCCGGCCAGTCGGGCCAGGGAGCGCGCCGGCGTTCCACGACGGCGCGGAAGCGGGCGTAGTCGTCGAGAGCAGGATGCGCAGCCAGATAACGCTCCAGAGCCGTGCGACGCTCGCTGGCACTCGAAAACAGGCTCCGGGCCAGCTCCTCGAGAACTCTTCGCTTCAAGGCCATAGCGCCGCGGTACTCCACCAGCGGCGCGGCTTCGAGCGCTGTGCGCTCCTGCTCGAAATCTGCCGAGGCCAACAGCTGCCGGGCGGTAGGGCTCTGAGCCAACTCCGGGATCCGGCCGACGTCAAGGAAGAGTTCGTTCCAAAACAGGCGGCTAGCGGGGCTGTAAGGGCTAGGCTCGCAGGGCTGGTCGAGAAAGGCGGCCAGCAGCGGAAGCGTGGCCACCACCCCGCCGCCCAGGTTGCTGACCCAATCCATCAGAGTTTCGAGATCCGAGAAGTTGCCGCTGCCCCAATCGCGGCGCGTGCGCAGCGCATGGAGCGGGAGAAAGACGCCCCAGGTTCGACTGGAGGCCTTGCGCCCGGGTGTGAAGGCGCCGGCGGACGGTGGGGCTAGAAGCAGAACGTCATCGCGCTGGCCGCCCAGTTCTACACTCAGCCGGTGGTAGCCATCGGGGAGCGGTTGGGGAAAGGAAAGCCGCTTGGCGAAGTAGCCGAGGCCTTCAATCTGGGCTGCCCGCCCGGCGGCCAGGGTTGAAAGCTGCGTCGTCCAGCGTTGGATTTCGCCGTTCTCAAGCTGGAGATGGCAGGCCAGAGTGCCGTCGGCTTCGCCGGCTGGCAAGCGCAGTTCGAGACTCAACCGTCCGCGTCTGGCGACCGCCACCGGCGGGCTGCGTCGCCGCCAGAGCGCCTGGCGGCGCTCGCGCCAGGCCGCGGGAACATCCGCGAGTTTTTCCACCGGCGCGCCCAGGGCCAGCAGCACGGCCAGCAAGGACTCTGGCGAGGCGGCGCGCTCTTGGCGGGCGATGATGTCGAAGTAGGAAAGTTCGATCCCATGCAGCCGGGCGAGCTGGTGGAGGAGACGCACGGGATAAGTCGAGCAAGAGTAGCCCAGCGCGGGCAGAGGTGCAAGGACGGCGGTCTGCCTCGGGCTACAATTGACTTGACCCGCTCTAAGGCGGACGTTACTTTCTACATCGCTGGCCTGACAAAACTTGGGGTTGGAGGGCCTGTGACCGGCACCATTCTCATCGTAGACGACAACGCTGCCGTCCGCGAGCTGATGGCGGAGTTGCTGCGCGTCCAGGGTTTTACGGTCGTCACGGCAGCCGATGGTCGGGCGGCCCTGGAAGAGTTCGCCCGGCGAAAGCCCGACCTGGTTTTGCTGGACGTGGTGATGCCGGGGCTCGACGGCTTTGAAGTCTGCCAGGAGCTCAAGCGCGACCCCGACAACCGGTTGGTTCCCGTGGTGTTGGTCACTGGCCTGACGGCTACGCAGGACCGCGTGCGGGGCATCGAGGCGGGCGCCGACGATTTCTTGAGCAAGCCCGTCGACCGCACGGAACTCTTCGCGCGCGTGCGCTCCCTCCTGAGCCTTAAGGCCTACACGGACGAGTTGGAGCGGGCCGAGGCGGTTCTCTTTGCCCTGGCGCGCAGCATTGAAGGCAAGGACCCCTACACCGAGGGACACTGCGAGCGCCTGACCAACGCTTCCGCGCAGCTCGGCGAGCGCTTGCGTTTATCCGCCGAGCAGATTGTGGCCTTGCGGCGGGCGGGCACGGTGCACGACATCGGCAAAGTGGCGGTGCCCGACGCCATTCTGCTGAAGCCGGGGCCGCTGACCCCGCCGGAATGGGACGTCATGAGGCAGCACCCGGCGATTGGCGAGCGGATCTGCGCTCCCCTGAAATCGTTTCGGCCCGTGCTGCCCATCATTCGCCATCACCATGAGCGCTTCGACGGCAGCGGCTATCCCGATGGTCTTAAGGGAAACGCCATTCCCTTGACGGCCCGCGTGCTTCAGCTCGTCGACGTCTATGATGCCTTGACCACCGAGCGGCCCTACAAGCAGGCCTTATCCAAAGAAGAGTCTCTGGCCACTATGGGGGCCGAGGTCAAGAAAGGGTGGTGGGATCCGGACATGTTTTCGGAATTCCACCGGATGCTGACCGATGGCCGGAGAAGCCAGGCCGTAGAGAGTGCGCCGCCCGCGACCGGCGGCGAAGTGGCAAAACGGTGAAACGCAAGCGTGGGGGCCCCAAGCCGCGCCGGCAACGTGCGCGGACGGCGCCGGTTTCTTCTTCACCTGAATCCCTGCCGCGAAGGCTCGCCGCGCTGTCTGCTCAACTCGCCAACAGCCTTGATGTCAACCAGGTTCTCGAAGATCTGTTGATTTGTTGCGCCGGCGCGGTGGGCTCAGGGCGCGGGGCGGCCTACGTGGCGGAGGCCGACGGGCAGCTTTCCCTCCGCGCGCAGCTCGGCTATCCCGCCGAAGCCCGCAAGCGCTTGACGGAATTCTTTGGCCACCTGAAGTGGCTGCGGGACGTGGCCGAGGCCGGCGAGCCCGTGGCCGTCACCGCCGGGGGCAAGCGGAAAGCTCCCGCGGCGGATTTACTGGCGCAGTCCCGCGCAAAATTCCTCCTGCTCCTTCCTTTGACCCTAGGCAAGGATTGCCTGGGCATTCTGGCGCTGGGCTTCCGCTCCGAGGAAGCGGCGGCGAAGACCGCTCTGTTTGCGCCGGCCGTACGCCTTCAGCTTGGGCAGGCAACCGCCATGGCGCGCCAGATTTATCTTTCCACGGCTTCCGAGCGCCGCTTCCGGGACTTGGTGCACGGGCTGCACGCGATTGTCTGGGAGGCGGACCCGGCCACCTGGCAGTTCACCTTTGTCAGCCGGCGCGCCGAAGACATTCTCGGTTATCCCGTCGAGCAGTGGCTGGCCGAGCCCGATTTCTGGGCCAATCACATTTACGAAGAAGACCGCAAGCGCGCCGTAACTTTTTGCCGGAGGGCGACTGCCGAGGGCCGCCATCACGAGTTGGAATACCGGGCGCTGGCCGCTGACGGCCGCCTGGTGTGGTTGCGCGATACCGTGCGCGTCCTCCAGGACGAAGAAGGGAAGGTGCAGCAATTGCGTGGCCTGATGGTGGACATCACCGCGCGCAAGCAGGCGGAAAACGAGCTGGAAGAGCGCAGCACCTACTTGCGGGCTTTGATTGAGAACAGTCCGCTCGCTGTTGTGGTGATGGACGCCCAGCACCGTGTGCAGATGGCCAACCCGGCCTTCGAGCGCCTGTTCCTCTATTCTCAGGGGGAGATTATCGGCAGCCATCTGGACGAGTTGATTGCCCCCGCCGGGAAGACCACGGAGGCCGCGGGCTACACCCGCCAAGTTCTAGCGGGCGAGAGCGTTTACGCCGTCACCCGCCGCCGCCGCAAGGACGGCACACTGGTTGACGTCGAGTTGAACGGTGTGCCGTTGCTCGTCGAGGGAAGACTCGTCGGCGTCTACGGTCTCTACCGCGATATCACCGAGCGCAAGAAGGCTGAAGAAGCGCTCCGGGCCTCCGAAGAACGCTACCGGTTGCTCTTCGAAGCCAATCCCCATCCCCTGTGGGTGCTTGACCGCCAAACCCTCGCCTTCCGCGCCGTTAATGACGCCGCCCTGCGGCACTTTGGTTATTCACGGGAGGGGTTTCTTTCCCTGACTCTCAAGGACATTCGGCCCCCCGGGGATATTCCGCGCCTGCTGGAAGAACTCTCCCACGTGGGCCCGGATCTCAACCGCGCCGGCCCCTGGCCCCACCGCAAGAAAGACGGCAGCCTCACCGACCTCGAAATCACTTCCCACGCCCTCGACTTCGAGGGCCGCCCGGCCATGCTGGTGCTGGCGATGGACGTTTCCGAGCGCGAACAGGCGGAACTGGCCTTGCGGGACAGCGAGGACAAGTTTCGCGCCCTGACCTCGACCGCCGCCTCAGCCATCTTCATCGCGCAGAGCGAACGCCTGCGCTACGTCAACCGCGCCTGCGAAGCGACCACAGGCTACTCGCAGAAAGAGCTTCTGCGGATGAGCTTCTGGGACCTCATCCATCCGGACTTTCGCCCGCTGGTGCAGGAGCGGCGCGAGGCCCGGCTGCGCGGCGAGGCCGTGGCACCGCGCTATGAGATGAAGATTGTCCGGAAGAACGGGGAGGATCGTTGGCTCGACTTCACCGCCGCTGTCATTGACTACGACCGCGCCCCGGCGGTGCTGGGAACCGCCTTCGACATCACCGAGCGCAAACAGGTCGAGGAAGCGCTGCGCCGTTCCGAGGCCGACCATCGTTCTCTGGTGGAAAATGCTCCCTACGGCATCTACCGTGCCACCCGTGAGGGCCGCTTCCTCACCGTCAACCCCGCCCTGGTAGAAATGCTGGGCTACGTCTCCTCAGCCGAGCTGCTGGCCGTTAGTGTCTACGACATCTACCGCGACCCGGCTGACCGCGAGCGCCTCCTCGAGGAGAACGAGAACCAGGAGAGCTTCGAAGGCATCGAAGTCGCCTGGAAGCGCAAGGACGGCAAGCCGCTCACGGTACGGCTCGGCGGGCGAGTGGTCCGCGACGCCCAGGGCCAGCCGACTTACGTGGAAGTGATTGCCGAAGACGTCACCGAGCGGCGTGTGCTCGAGCAGGCGCTGCGCCAGGCGATGAAGATGGAAGCCGTGGGGCGCCTGGCCGGCGGCGTGGCCCACGACTTCAACAATCTGCTCACCGTGATTCGCGGCCACAGCGAGCTGCTTCGCAACCGCCTGGGCGAGGGGCACGTTCTGCGCCACAGCGTGCTCGAGATTGACAAGGCTGCCCAGCGCGCCGCCGCCCTCACTCAGCAACTCCTGGCCTTCAGCCGCAAGCAGATGATTAAGCCCCTCCTGCTCGACCTTAACAGCGTGGTCGCCAG
>CAYTXK010000060.1:8212-9956 GCA_964441645.1 uncultured Acidobacteriota bacterium | reverse complement strand
CTTCCTGGGCGCCGTGGCGGGACAGGTTTGGCACCTGGCTGTTTTTCGGCTGCTGGCCGGCGTGGGCATCGGCGGGGAATGGTCTATGGGGAGCACGTTTGTCGCCGAAGAGTGGCCGGAGGAACGACGCAAAATGGCGGCGGGCTACCTGCACACGGGCTTCTATTTTGGAATCTTCCTGGCCGCTCTTTTGAACTACACCATTGGCAGCCACTACGGCTGGCGGGCCATGTTTGCCGTCGGAGGCGCACCGGTTCTCCTCGTCGGCCTTATCCGCTATGGAGTCAGCGAACCGAAGCGCTGGCAGAAGAAACTCGACCAGTTGGGTGAACGCTGGACGATGATGAGGGCATTCTTAGCCCTTTTTTCACCGGCCTACCGCCGGCGAACGGTGCTCAACTCAGTCTATCTGATGGTATCGATCATTGGGCTCTGGGCAGGCTCGGTGTATGTCCCCACCGCCATAACGCAGTTAGCCGCCAAAGAGGGGTTCAGCGCCCCGGACGGCGCCCGGCTGGCGTCCAACGGGACCATGCTACTGTCAATCGGCACCATCCTCGGCTGCTTGCTCGTCCCCGTGCTGGCGGAGAAGCTGGGGCGCCGGGCCACTTTGGCCCTCTATTTTTCGCTGATGCTGGTTTTTATCTGGTTGAGTTTCGGCTACGTCTTCTACTTGCCGCAAGGGGCCTTGTTCTGGTTCCTGGTGTGCCTGTTTTTCCTCGGACTCGGAGGAGCGAATTTTGCCATGTATACGCTTTGGCTGCCGGAACAATACCCCACGGAGTGTCGCGCCAGCGCCTTTGCCTTCGCCACTTCAGTGGGACGCTTCGTCGGAGCAGCCATTACCTTCCTGGTGGGGGCCGGAGTTTCCTACTTTCAGACTCTGGGCACGCCGGTGGCCCTGACCGCAGCGGCGTTTGCGGTCGGACTCTTGCTTTTGCCCTTCGGGGAAGAGACGAAAGGCAAACCCCTCCCGGCTTGATCACGACGGTCGTCCCCTCGTTGCAAAAAGGATTCCTCCCTCATATCGGTGCTGCTGCGCTGTGTTGGGCTGGTAGGCGAGTGGAGACCCGCCTGTCCGGAGCGAAGTCGAAGGAAACCCCAGACCTGGCCGACCAGTCGGCCCGCTCTAACCCTTCGCTCCCGTTATCAGCTGCTCAATGAGCTTCGAAGACTTCCAAGTCTTAATTTCTCGTTCCCGGCGGCGAGCGGCCGCCAACGTGGGCCTCACCTCGCTGTACACCAGCCTCCAGGGTCCACGGCCGCGCGTGGCTGGCGAGTGTTGGCGGGCATGTTCGGAAAGGCGGCGCTCCAGGTTGTTGGTGGAGCCGACGTAGAATCGGCCCGTGGATTCGCTTCGTAGGATGTAGAGCCAAGCCGTCACAACAGTGGTAGGCGCGTGGGGACTCGAACCCCAGACCTCTACCGTGTCAAGGTAGCGCTCTAACCAACTGAGCTACGCGCCTGTGGTTCGATTTTCTCCCAGCCCCACGGCTTTGGCAAGGCTGTCGGCAGCGCAGGCGCTGGTTGGCGTGAGCAGCATCGAAAGAGTAAAGTATTCGGCGTAACGGTTAGCGCGCATGCCGCAAGAACCAACCATGAAGCAGTTGGGCCGCTACACCATCCTCTACGAGCTGGGCCACGGGGCCATGGGAACCGTCTACCGCGGCCACGACCCGCACATTGACCGCGAAGTGGCGGTGAAAACCATCAGCCTGCAGATGATGGGGGCGGAAGACGAGCA
>CAYTXK010000060.1:7291-8202 GCA_964441645.1 uncultured Acidobacteriota bacterium | reverse complement strand
GCGCTTCCTGCGCGAGGCGCGGGCCGCCGGCCGCTTGACGCACCCGGGCATCGTGGCCATGCACGACGCCGGCGAGGACGAGGCCACACGCACGCCCTACCTGGTAATGGAATTCGTCACCGGCATTACGCTCGAAGAGCTAGGCAGCGGCGGCGAGCTGGCGCGAGAGAAGGGGTTGGATTTGGTCAAGCAAATTGCGGAAGCGCTCGACTACGCCCACCGCCGCAATATCATCCACCGCGACATCAAGCCGGCCAACATTCTGGTGACACCGGAGGGCCGCGCCAAAATCACCGATTTCGGCATCGCCAAGCTGGTCACCACTAAGTTCACCCAGACTGGCCTGCTGATGGGCACGCCGGCTTTCATGTCACCGGAGCAGTTGACAGCCGGGCCCATCGACGGCCGCTCGGATTTGTTTTCTCTCGGCACGATTCTCTACTGGCTGCTCAGCGGAAAACGGCCCTTCGGCGGCGACACGCTGGCGGCGCTCTCCTACAGCGTCGTGCATACAGCACCGCCGCCGCTGGTTGAAACCCTCAAGGATCTTTCCCCGGACCTCGACCATGTTGTCGCGCGCTCCCTCGCCAAAGACCCGGCGCAGCGCTACCAAAGCGGCCGCGACATGGCCGACGACCTCGAAGACGTGATGAATAGCCGCACGCCGCGTTCGCGCGCGACGCTCGTGGCTCCCGCGCCGCTGCTGGCCCCGGCAGCGCCCACAACGCAACGACTGCCCACACCGCTGGCTCCGACCGCTGCGCCCACGGTCATCACGCCACCGACGGAGCGCTCGCGCGTTCCGCGCTGGCTTCTGGCGGCTGCGGCGGTTGCGCTGCTGCTCTTGCTGGTTGCGGGCGGATTGTTGCGTTTCTCACGCCGAGCCGCTGAGCCCGTAGCCGAGCCGGGCA
>CAYTXK010000060.1:3164-7281 GCA_964441645.1 uncultured Acidobacteriota bacterium | reverse complement strand
GAAAACCGGCTGGCAGCACAGGCTCGGCGAGCCCGGCGTCCCGGTCGCGAGCCGCCGGGGTAGCTACGCTGCACCTCCAGGGCTGGAGCAGCCTCGAGCGAGCAACGCTCTCCGTCCTCGCCGATGGAAAACAACTAGAGAGCTTTGCGCTTTCGGCCGGGGCGATTGCCGAGAACCTGCGCCTGCCGGCTGATACACGCTCGATCCGCATCCGCGTGCGAGGCACCACGACCGCCGCGCGAGGCGGGTGGGTTCCTCCCGGCCAACGGAGAAAGAGAAGGAGCGCCGAGGGCGAGGCATTCGATCAAGCGGAGTCCGTCAGTGCACGTTTCAAGCCGGGCGAGGCGCGCACGCTGGGGATTCGCGTCAATGGCGGATTGAGCCTGCGCTGGTTCGATTGAACCCCCAGCCCGGCTTGACTCGACAATAACAGCAAGGTACCGTTCCCCTGCAAGCCGGGACCAAACCATCCGCAGAGGGGGGTCTCCATGTCGGCCGAAGTTCAGGACAACAAACAGATGGCGGAACGACTCAGCAAAGCCATCCGGGAAATGAAAGAACTCGAAGGAGCTTTCAAACGCGGCAGCGGCGCCGTTGATCCGCGGCTGCTGACCGATTTCCGCGACGCCACCGACCACATCCGCGTGACCGCCTGGAGCATGCAAATGGCGCTGGCTCAGCCCACCTCCGCCGGCGCGGCGTCACCCTTTACCGGCTTGCTCACCCAGGAGCGAATTCGGCGGGCTACGCAGCTCTGCGGCGACGTGGCCGCCGAAATCGAGAAACTGAGCCCGGCGCAGCGCACTGAAGGTCGCGAAAAGATCGGGCACCTCCGCCAGGCCGTCGAACGCCTGACGCGGAGCCTGGAGTCGGCCGCGTAAGAAACGAGCCGGACGACAGGGAAATTCGTTCTAGCAGGAGGGACCTATGGGAATGAATCAGGCGCTGCTGGGTGAGTTCGATCACGAGATGGCCAACACGCGAATAACCCTGGAGCGGGTTCCCGAGGATAAGTTCGGCTGGAAGCCCCATGAAAAATCCATGACCATGAGCCGGCTGGCTTCGCATCTGGCGGAGATTCCGAGCTGGACCGTGAATGCCATCGACAACGATTCCCTCGACCTGGCGCCCCCCGGCGCGCCCCCTTATCAGTCGCCCAACCCCAAGTCACGGAAAGAAATCCTTGACCTGTTTGACAAAAACGTGGCCGCGGCGCGCGCCGCCCTCGGCAGAGCGGGCGACGACCACCTGCTGAAGCCGTGGTCGCTGCTGAAGGGCGGACAAACGATTTTCACCCTGCCGCGCGTGGCCATCTTCCGCAGCTTTGTGATGAGCCACAACATCCACCACCGCGCCCAGCTCGGTGTCTATCTGCGGCTGAATAACATCCCCGTGCCGGCTATCTACGGCCCCTCGGCCGACGAAGGAACCATGTAGCGGGCAGCCCTCCAAGTGCCGGTGCGCTTGTCTAAAACTCACTCCGTTAGGGAAAATGGTAACCGTAGGTAATAGGGGTTCGTCTAAGACATTTGACAACGTGGAGACTGTCTCGCCAGGTGGTTCTCTAGCTCACCCCAGGTCCCCGCGACGATGGCTGTTGTGCGCGGTGGTCTTGGTGTGCGCCGTCATCCCCGGCTGCTCGCGCGATCCCTCCGGCGGAGCCCGCGGCGACACCACCAATCCGGTGGCCGTGCGCGTTTATCCCGTGGAAGAGAGAATTGTCCGCCGTTCCGTGGAGGCGGTGGGCTCGCTCTACGCCCTGGAAGAAAGCACCATCAGCGCCGAAGTGGAGGGCCGGGTAGAGCAGGTGCTGGCCGACGTGGGCGACACCGTGCAGGGCGGACAAGTCTTGGTGACCCTCGATAAAGTGGAGTTGCAATACGAACTCGAGCGCCAGCGCGGAGCGGTGGCTGAAGTGCGCGCCCGCCTGGGGATCGGCCCGGAGGACCCGCTGCCCCGCGACCCCACCGAGGTGGCTTTCGTGCGGAGAGCCGAGGCGGACCTGTACGAGGCGGAGCAGAAATACAAGCGCGCCGAGCAGCTCTTCCGCGACCAGCTTATCTCGCAGCAGGAACTCGATGAAGCGGCGACCCGCTTCAAGGGCGCCCGGGCCGCCCACGACCAGGCGCTTCAAGAAGTCGACGAGCTGAAAGGGCGCTTGCAAGGCAGCGAAGCGGCGCGCGACCTCGCCGCCAAGAAACTCGCCGATGCCTCCATCCGCGCTCCCTTTCCCGGCGCGGTCAAGGAGCGCCGCGTCAGTCCGGGGGAATACCTGCGCGTGCAAAGCCCCGTGGCGGTGATTGTGCGCACCGACCAACTGCGCGCTCGCCTGGCGATCCCGGAAAAATGGGCGAGCTCGATGAAACTGGGCTCGGAAGTCGAAGTGCACGTGGAGGCTTATCCCAACGAAACTTTCCGCGGCCGGCTGGTTCGAGTCAACCCCACGGTCAGTGCGGAGAGCCGCAGCTTCGAGGCCGAGGCCATGCTCTCCAATCCGGGCGGGCGCCTCAAGCCGGGCTTTTTTATCCAGGCGACCATTCCCAGTAACGTGGAGGAAAGGGCTCTGGTGGTTCCAGAAGCCGCGGTCAGCTACCGCTACGGCGTCTACAAAGTCTTCCTGCTGAACAGCAGCCAGGTGGAAGAGCGGGAAATCAAGCCCGGACCCCACCAGGACGACCGCATCGAAGTGCGAGAAGGATTGAAGGCGGGCGACCGCGTCGCCGTAGCGGTCCAGGGCGAACTCTTCCACGGCGCCCATGTGCGCGAGGCGGCGGAGTAGAAGATGAAGATTGCCGAAGTCTGCGTCCGCCGCCCGGTGTTCGCGGTGATGCTGATTGCCTTCATCGTCACCCTGGGGATTTTCTCCTATCGCGAGTTGGGCGTGGACCTCTTCCCTCGCGCCGACCCCGCCACGGTGTTTGTCTCCATCAGCCTGCCCGGCGCTAGCCCTGAGGAAATGGTCGCCAGCGTGGTTCTGCCGCTGGAGGACGCCATCTCCACCGTCAGCGGGCTTGATGAAATCAGCGTCTGGGCCTTCGAGGGCAACGCCCGCATCATCTGCACCTTTGTGCTGGAGCGGGAGATCGAAGGCGCCGCCCAGGATGTGCGCGAGAAAGTGGCCGGGGCCATGGGCCGTCTGCCGTCGGGCACTCTCCCTCCGGTTATCGCCAAGGCCGACCCCGACTCCGACCCCATTCTCACGGTTCTGGTCGCGGGGCCGATGAGCCGGCGCGAGCTGACCGAGCTGGCCGATAAGCAGGTTCGCCGCGTATTACAGACTGTCTCCGGCGTGGGCGAAGTCAGCCTGAACGGCGGCCAGCGGCGCGAAATCCGTTTGCTGCTGGATGGCGAACGCCTGACCGCGCACAACCTCACCGTGCTCGACCTCCGCCGGGCCATCCAGGGAGAGAACGTCGAGGCCCCGGGCGGCCGCGTAATTCACGGCGCCGAGGAGCTGGGGCTGCGCACGCTGGGCCGCGTCACCTCCATCGAGCAGTTCGGGGACATCATCATCGCCACGCGCGGGGGCACTCCGATTCGCGTGCGCGACGTGGCCCGGGTTGAAGACGGCGCCGAAGAGTTGCGCACCTGGTCGATGTTCCACGGCAAAGACGTGGTGAGCGTGGAGGTGCGCCGCCAATCGGGCTCCAACACGGTTCGGGTCGCGGAGCAGGTCAAGGCCCGGGTGGCTGCCTTGCGGCGCGAGCTGCCCCCGGGTGTGGAGCTGCAAGTCACTCAGGACATCTCCGCTTTCATCAAGGCGTCGGTCGACTCCTTGCTCGAGCACCTGATTCTGGGCAGCTTCCTGGCCAGCCTGGTGGTGCTGCTGTTTATCCGCAACTGGCGCGCGGTGCTGATTGCCGGCCTGGCCATACCCACCTCGATCGTCGCCACCTTCACGCTGATGCGCTACATGGACTTCACCCTCAACAACATGACCTTGCTGGCGCTGACCTTAGCGGTGGGCATCGTCATTGACGACGCCATCATCGTGCTGGAAAACATCTTCCGCTATCTCGAAGAAAAAGGGGTGGAGCGCCAGCGCGGCGCCATCGAGGCCACCCAGGAAATCGGCATGGCGGTCACGGCCACCACGCTGTCCCTGGTCATCATCTTT
>CAYTXK010000060.1:2460-3154 GCA_964441645.1 uncultured Acidobacteriota bacterium | reverse complement strand
TGAGCGGCTATGCCCGCCGTTACGTCAATGCCTTCGGCTGGACGATGGCCATGGCCATCATGGTGTCGCTGCTGGTGAGCTTTACCCTCACCCCCATGCTGAGCTCCCGGCTGCTTCAGGTGCGCACCAACGGCGGGCAGGCGCGCTCGCGCCAGCTGAAGTTCGCCCACGCGCTCGAAAATCTCTATCTGCGCTGCCTCACCTGGTCGCTCGACCACCGGCGGGCCATCCTGCTGATTTGCCTGATCACCTTTATGGCCACCTTCCCTCTCTATCACCTGGTGGGGCGCGACTGGATTCCCGCCGACGACCAAAGCGAGTTGCAGAGCTCTTTCAATCTCCCCGAAGGAACCTCGCTCGAACGCACCATCGCCACCGCCACCGACATGGTGCGCAAGATCGAGGCCTTGCCGGAGGTGGAGTTCGTCCAGCCTTACACCCATGGCCTGTCTCATCACGCCCACCTCTACGTCCGCCTGGTTCCTCCGGGGAAGCGCAAGCGCACCCACGAGCAGATGGCCCGGGCGGTTCGCGAGATTCTGGGCAGCTACCACAACGTCACCTTTAATGTGCGCCTCCCCTCCACGCTGGGCGGCGAGATGTGGTTTCCCGTTCGCGCCGTCATTCGCGGGCCGGACATCAATCGCCTGGTCGATATCTCGAAGAAAGTCGCCGACCGCTTGCGCGAGAACCC
>CAYTXK010000060.1:0-2450 GCA_964441645.1 uncultured Acidobacteriota bacterium | reverse complement strand
CCATGCTGAACCTGGCCACGCCGGAGTTGCAGGTGAAAGTGGATCGCCAGCGCGCCGCCGACCTGGGCGTGCGCATGACCGACATCAGCTCCACCGTCCGCTTGATGTTCTCCGGCGAGGACGAAATCTCCACTTTCAACGAAGGCTCGGAGCAATACCCGGTCACCATGCAGTTGCTCCCCGAGCAGCGCGATAACCCCTCCGTGCTCGCCCGCCTCATGGTGCCCTCCGCCAAAGTCGGCCAGGTGCGCCTGGAAAATGTCGCCACCATTGTGCGCGGCGCCGGCCCGGCCTTCTTGCAGCGCTACAACCGCGAATTCCAGGCCTCGGTGGGCGCCAACCTGGCCGCCGGCTATCCCCTCGACGCCGCCGCCGCCCACACCGTGAACGCCATTCGCGAAGTGGGCCTGCCGACCGGCTACTCCTTCCTCTTCGCCGGGCAGGTGAAGCTGCTTGAGGAAACCACCTGGAATCTTCTGCTCGCCATGATGCTGGCCGCCATCTTCATGTACATGGTTCTGGCGGCGCAGTTTGAAAGTTTTTCCCACCCCTTCATCATCATGCTGACGCTCCCTTTGAGTATTCCTTTCGCCTTGCTCTCCCTCTGGATGACGGGCCGCACCCTCAATCTCTGGAGCGCGCTGGGCGTGTTTCTCCTGCTGGGCATCGTCAAGAAAAACGGCATCTTGCAGGTGGATTACACCAACCGCCTGCGCCACGACGAAGGCATGCCCCTGCGCGAAGCCATTCTCGAAGCCAACCGCGTGCGCCTGCGCCCCATCCTCATGACCACTTTCTCCATTGTCGCCGGCCTGATTCCGGTCGCGCTCGGCATCGGAGCCGGCTCCGGCCAGCGCGCCGCCATCGCCGTCACCATCATCGGCGGGCAAATGCTCTGCTTGCTGCTGACCTTGCTGGTGGTGCCGGTGGCCTACACCTACTTCGCCGAGTGGGAGGCGGTGCGCTGGGACGAGCGCTTCGGCGCCACCTGGGGACGAGTGCGCGGCAGCTTCGGCCGCTTCTTGTCTTTCTTCTGACGGCCCGCAACTTCTAGCCCATGGCCACGCTCAGGGTCGGCACTTCCGGTTACGCCTACAAGGAATGGAAGGGCGCCTTCTACCCCGAGAAACTCCCCGACCGCGAAATGCTGCGCCACTACGGCCAGCACTTCCCCACCGTGGAGATCAATCACACCTTCTACCGCATGCCCACGGAAAAACTTCTGGCCGAGTGGTCGGCCAGCGTCCCCAGCGACTTCCAGTTCGCGCTAAAAGCCAATCAGAAAATCACCCACCATCTGAAACTTCGCGACTCGGCCAGCACCCTGGAGCGCTTCCTCCAGCCCGCCTCGCTGCTCGGCAACCAGGGCCGTCTGGGGCCGGTGCTCATTCAATTGCCGCCCACCTTCCACGCTGACCTGAAGGTTCTCGAGGATTTCCTCAAACTGCGGCCCCGCGCTTTTCGCTTCGCCGTCGAATTCCGCCACGCCACCTGGCAGACTGAAGAAACCTACGCTCTGCTCCGCGACAACGGCGTCGCTCTCTGCCTGGCCGAAACCGACGAAGAGAAATCGCCTGAAACGCTCACCGCCGACTTCACCTACCTGCGGCTGCGCCGCGAAAGCTACACCGACCGCGAGCTGGCCGCCTGGAACGAGCGCTGCCAGAACTGGCTGGGCCAGGGGATTGATGTCTACGCCTACTTCAAGCACGAATCCGCCGGAACTGCGCCAAACTACGCCCGTTCTTTGCTCTCTTCCTGACCCCCGCCGCTACTGACCCAGTTGCTGGCGGGCATAGTCCGCCCACGGCCCGCGGCGGTCAAGCGCCAGGTAGCGTTGCCAGTGGCGTCGCGCCGCCTCGCGCGCGCCGAGCTTCTCCAACACCACCGCCAGGTTGTAGTGAGCGTCGGCGTAATCCGGCTTCAAGCTGACGGCGCGCTCCAGGTGTTCCCGCGCTCGCGCCAGCGATCCCAGTTCGTCCAGCACAGTGCCCAGGTTGAAATGCGCCAGAGCATTCTCCGGGTCGAGGCGCAGCGCCTGCCGATAGCAACGCACCGCCTCTTCCCCCTTCTCCTGCTCGTAGAGCAGCGTACCCAGATTGATGTGGGGCTCCACCCAGTCGGGACGTTTCTCGACCACGTGCTGGTAGGCGTCAATGGCCTGCGCCCGCGTCGCCGGGTCTGCCTCGCACGCCAGCGCCAGCCCGAACCATTCCTCAGCGGTCCGTTCCGGCATCTTGTGGACTTTCCGGCTCAGCGGGCCGGTTTCGAAATTCAGCAGCCGTTGGCCGGAGAACGGCTCCAGACGCTCTCCCTGGTGCTCGACTACCAGCTGCCGCCCGTCAGACACAATGCGCAACTCCGTCAGTGGAGTCTCAACTCCTTTGAGCTGCTGCTTGAGGGCTTCGAGCACGCGCCGCAACCGCTGGGCCGAGACGCGCTGCGCCGTC
>CAYTXK010000059.1:0-9961 GCA_964441645.1 uncultured Acidobacteriota bacterium | reverse complement strand
CAGGTTCAGGCTGGGTGTGGCCCGCCTCTGAGTTTCCGGCCGACCACCTGCTGGCATTTCTGATGTCTGGCTAGTTGGTTGGGCGGGTGGTGGCGCGTTCCTTGGGTTCTCGGAGCTGGGCGAGGAGGGGAAAGTCAGGGTCGGCGTAGGCCAGCAGTTTGCGCAGCTCCGCTTCCACCGCCCGGGCTTCTTTTTCCAGGCCCAGCTTCCGATAAACCTGGGCCAAGCGGAACCGGATCCGCAAGTAAGAGAGCGCGGAGCCGCGATCTACGAAGATTTTCCTTCGAGAGGCTTCTTCCAGGGCGTTTCGGGCCTCCTGAAGGTTTCCTTGCTGCTCCCAGGCTAGGGCGAGCGATTCCGAGCCGAGGAAGTAGCTTTCCCCAGGATTCCCCGCAAGGGCCTGGAGCCCTTCTCGGAGGGGAGCGACAGCCTGCGCGGTTTGGCCACGCGCCAGGGCCACCTCACCGCGCGCTATTTTCACTCCACTCTCCATCCAGGCGTTTCCCGCGTACTGCTTTTTGATAGCGAAGGTCAAGGCTTCGGCTCTCGCCGGTAAGCCGGCTCGGGCGAAGAGGATGGCGGTCTCGGGCTGGGGATAAGCCTTCATCAGATGCTCGCGCAGAGCCCGGGTGTCGTTGCGCGCATAGGCGAGCTGAGCGAGAGCAAATTGGCGCATGGCCTCGTCGGGAATCTGTCGAAAAACTTGCTCCGCGGCTCTCAGTTTTCCCAGGGCCAGATAGAAGGCCCCCAGGTGGACCGCGAAAGCCTCCCGCTCGAATCCGGTTGCCGTCGGAATCTTCTCGAGTAAGGGAGCGGCTCGATCCAGCGCCTGCTGGATTTCGCCGTGACGCCAATAGTAGTAGACAGGCAACATCTCAAGCGAAGCAGGAAAGTAACTAAGAGTAGGGCTCTGGGCTATCTCTGGCCAGGCTAGTTCTCGAGCGCGTCGCAGGAGCGTCTCACCGCGCGCTAGCTCGTTGTGCCGGAACGCCCAGATCGCAACCCAACTGGCGCTATAATAGTCCTTAGGGCGCAGTTCTGCTATCCGGACGTTCACGCGATTGGCCTCCTCCCACCAGCCGGCGCGCGTGTATTCACCCATCAAACTCTTGGTGCCCCAGTAGTGGTCGGGATACAAGCGCACCAGGAGCTCGTAGGCCTGCATTGCCCTTTGGTTGTCCCTCAAGAACTCGCCGTAGTAGCTCCCCAGGATGAAATAACGCTCGCGGTCGGTGGTTGAATCCGCCAAGGCAAAGGCGCGCTGGTAGTGCGGGGCCGCCTCCTTGGCCTTGCCCAGGCTGGAGTAGCAATAAGCGACAAGGGTGTGGGCGGAAGCAAAGTCGGGGTCCTCCGCCACCGCCCGCTCCAAGAATTCGGCGGCTTGCGGCCAATTGCGTACATTGACCAGTGCCATTCCCTGCGAATAAAGCTGCAAGGCGCGCAGCGAGGGCGTAGTGACTTTCTCCAGCATCTGCTCACTTTGCTGGATTTGCGGGAGTTTTTCTCCGAGTGTTCCCCGCACTCGGCTGGCAAGTCGGCGAAGGGCACCAACCACCTCCCTCTGGCCGACCGCCTCCTCGCTGAAACTCGCAGCAGTCACCCCCTTGCTGGGGTTTACGAGCGTGGCGCTGAGGACGTAGGTGGTGTCGAGCTTTTCGACCCGGCCGGTGAGCAGGGCGCGGATGCCGCCGTCGCGCAGGCAAATCTCGCGCCCCACCGCAGCGTCAAGGAGGGTGTCCAGCGGCTTCTTCATTAGCCGCAGCGTGTCTTCAATCCGCTCGCGGGGCACGACGTTGACGAAGCGCGAGTTGCTCAGCTCGCGCTCCAGCGCGTACTCGAGCGTGCCGTCGAACACTGACTCGCCGGTGCGGTTTTCAAACTGGGCGATGAGCACCCAGTCGCGCTCTTCGAACGGCAGCACTGGGGCCCGTGTCAGCCACAAGCCCAGCCCCATCGCCACTGCCCCCACCGCAGCCACCGCTGTCACCGCCAGCACCCGCCACAGCCGTTTCCGGGTTGCGGCCTGCTCGATTCGTTCCTGCTGTTCGAGGCGCGGCTGGCCGTTTTGCCACCAGGCATCCAACTCGGGCTTGAAGGCATAGACGGTGGGCAGCTTGTCGTGCATATGCCGGTGGACGGGCAGGCCCTCGTTCTTCTCCCACCGCCGCAGGGTGCGGATGTCCCGCTTCAGGTAGGCGGCGATCTCTTTCCAGGACTCCAGGCGGTTACGGGCCGGAGCTTCCGCAGGGCCGGATGAGGGTTCCTGATGGTTCATGTCCATGGCTGCCCCGGCGGTCGGGAGTGCCCCAACTATACGCTCAGGGGGGCTGAAAGTCTCACCCAGGGGGTGGCAAAGTGAGGCATAGTAAGGCATCCGGCCGTTGCCCCACCTTGCATCTTGCTAGCTGTGGTTCTCTACCGCACTATCGCCGCAACCTTAGCAGGACAAGGAGACGTGCCATGGTGACGTTCAAAGGGCGTGGGGCGATTGCCGGTCGGATGGTGCTGGCCGTGCTGTTGGTAAGCGCAACACTGCCGCCTGCGGCGGAGGCGCAGCAGATTGAGTGGACGCGCCAGTTCGGAGGCTCAAGCGCTGCCGTGGCTATTTCGATTTCGGTCGACGCCTCGGGGGTCTACGTGGCCGGCTTCACAGCCGGCACGCTGCCGGGCCAGACGAGCGCCGGCGGCGACGACGCCTTCGTTCGCAAGTACGATGCCGCCGGGAACGAAGTCTGGACGCGCCAGTTCGGAACCTCGGACGGTGAAATCGCTTTCGCAATTTCGACTGACGCGTCGGGGGTCTACGTGGCCGGCTTCACAGCCGGCACGTTTCCGGGCCAGACCCACGCCGGCGGCTCCGAATTTCAAATGCACGACGCCTTTGTGCGCAAGTACGACGCCGCCGGGAACGAAGTCTGGACGCGCCAGTTCGGAACCTCGAGCGTTGACCGGGCTGAGGGAATTTCGGCCGACGCCTCGGGGGTCTACGTGGCTGGCTGGACAGGGGGCACGTTGCCGGGCCAGACGAGCGCCGGCGGCGGCGACGCCTTTGTGCGCAAGTACGATGCCGCCGGGAACGAAGTCTGGACGCGCCAGTTCGGAGGCTTGCCCGTCGGCGGCGGCGTCGAGGCTTTCGGAATTTCGGCCGACGCCTCCGGGGTCTACGTGGCCGGCTTAACAGGGGGCACGTTGCCGGGCGAGACGAGTGCGGGCTTCGCCGACGCCTTCGTGCGCAAATACGATGCCGCCGGGAACGAAGTCTGGACGCGCCAGTTCGGAAGCTCAACCGATGACATAGCCTTTAGCATCTCAGTCGACGCTTCGCGGGTGTACGTGGCTGGCTTCACAGCAGCAGGCGGCACGCTGCCGGGCCAGACGAACGCCGGCAGCACCGACCCCTTTGTACGCAAGTACGATGCCGCCGGGAACGAAGTCTGGACGCGCCAGTTCGGAACCCCGAGCGATGAGCAGGCTCGGGCAGTTTCGGCCGACGCCTCCGGGGTCTACGTGGCCGGCTGGACAAACGGCACGCTGCCGGGCCAGACGAGCGGCGCCGGCACCGCCTTCGTGGCCAAGCTGTCCGTCCTTAGCCCTGCAGAGCTCCTCCAACAGCTCATCGCCGACGTAGTGGCGCTCAACCTCAAGCAGGGCATTTCCAACGGTCTAGACGCGAAGCTGGAGGCGGCGGTGAACGCCCTGGATGACATCAACCGGAACAACAACGCGTCCGCCATCGCAGCGCTTCAGGCGTTCATCAACTCGGTCGAGGCGCAGCGCGGCATCCACATCAGCGAGGCCGACGCCACCGCCCTCATCGCCGCCGCCCAGGCCATCATCGCCCAACTCGGCGGCAGCTAGGCCAGGACACGGTCAACATCGTCCCCGACCAGTAGCGACTCCTCCCCCCGGGGCGAGGAATCTGCTTCTCCCCTGCCTCCCTGCTTCCCTGCCTCCTTGCTTCCCTGCTAAGATTCGCAACCAATGCAACTGACGCTCTACACCCGCGCCGGCTGCCACCTCTGCGAAGAAGCCAAGCAGCAACTCGTGCCCCTGCTGCGCGAGTTCGGCCTGGCCCTGCGCGAGATAGATGTGGACACTGACCCGGAACTCAAAACGCGCTTCGGCGAAGAACTCCCGGTGCTTTTTCTCGACGACCGCAAAGTCGCCAAATACCGCGTGGACCTCGCCCGACTGCGCCGCACGCTGGAATCAACCCAACGGACTCCCGCTCGATGAAGCGCCGCCGCCCCAAGACCCTTGACGTCCTCGCCATCGTCGCCCACCCCGATGACGCCGAGCTGAGCTGCGGCGGAACCCTCGCCGGCTGCGTCCGCCGCGGCTACCGCGTCGGCGTTCTCGACCTGACTCGCGGCGAAATGGGCACCCGCGGCTCCCCCCAAACCCGCGCCCGCGAGGCGGCCCGCGCCGCCCGCGTGCTGGGCCTTCACCACCGCGAAAACCTCGCCTGGCCCGATTCGGCGCTCGAAGCCACCCTCGAAAATAAGCGCGCCCTAGCGGGCCGACTGCGCGCACTGCGGCCGCGCGTCGTGATTCTCCCCTACTGGGAAGGCCGCCACCCCGACCATCGCGCGGCGAGCCAGTTGGGACGCGACGCCTGCTTTCTGGCGGGGTTGGAGAAGCTGGAGCTGGGAGGGCGGCCGCACCGGCCGTCCAAAATTCTCTACGCCACTCTGTTCGATGTGCGCGGCAGCGTGCAGCCGAGCTTCATCGTGGACATCACGCGCGACTACGCGCGGCGGGCGCGCGCCATCGCCTGCTACGCCTCGCAGTTTGCCGGGCCCCGGTTCCAGCGCGGCATCCGCATTCCGCTGACCGGACTCCAAGAGCGCCTCGAAGTCATCTGCCGCTACTACGGCTCGCTGGTCGGCGTGCGCTACGGCGAGCCTTTCGTCACCCGCGAGCTCGCCTTGGTCGAAGACATCGTGGGGCTCCCCGCCCGCTCCCTTTAAGAACTAGCTGCGCGGGCGTAGCAGGGCGCGCAATTCTTCGTGGCGGGAATAAAAAAACCAGGTGGCGGCGGCAAGCAAAATGAACCCGATGGCTAGGTCGAATTTCTGGAACCAAGGGCGAATCGAAGCTTCCCAATTGGCGCCGAAGACCAGCCCGAGATAAGCCAGCCCCAGCGACCAGGGCAGGCAGCCCAGAAACGTAAAAAGATTGAAGCGCACCAGATTCATCCGCGCCATCCCCGCGGGGACAGCGATGAAGCTGCGCACCACCGGCAGCAGCGGCGCGACAAAAACCGTGATATCGCCGTGCCGGGCGAACCAGCCCTCCGCCCAGGCCAGGTCGCGATGGCTGAGCAGGATGTAACGCCCGTAGCGCTCGATAAACGGCCGGCCCCCCAGCGCTCCGCCCCAGTAAGCGGCGTTGGCCCCGGCGCTGTAGCCCGCCGCGCCCACCAGCGCCAGCCACCAGAGATTGAACCGACCCTCGGCGACCAGATAACCGGCAAAGGGCATGGTGATTTCCGAGGGCACGGGGATGCAGGCGGCGTTCATGGCCATCAGCAGCGCTACCCCCGCGTAGCCCGAGGCAGAAATCACTGCAGTGATAAACTGGCTGACGAAAATCAGGAAGCGGGTAACCATCAGGCAGGAAGGGCGGCCGCTAGGATCGCTGCTCCTCCTGGGTGTAGGTGTAACCGGGCAGGCTAACTCCCTCGGCGGTCTTCACCACCTTGACCCGCACCGTGCCGCCGGTCTCATCGCCCACTTTGCGCAGCACGGCGTAAGTGGTGAACACTTCCTGGTAAGTGCGGGTGACCAGGTGGTTGTCCCCGGTAGTATCGTTCCTCCAGACTTGACCCATCAGAATACTGCGGGGCATCCGCCCTCCCAATGAGGCTCGGGGGCACTTTAGACCAGCGGCCAGAGGGCGTCAAGCCTGGCTCGGCGCCGGGGGACAAGTATCTTTTCTTGCCCTGCTGCCATCCAAGTAAACGGCGGAGAGAAGGCTTGGTTGTGCCTCTCAAGCGTGCTACGATTGGCCTACCCAAGGAGACATCCATGCGGGATACCTGGCGAGCCCCTCTGGCAGTTCTGTTAGTCCTGCTGTTGGCGGTGCCCCCGGCGCTGCGAGCCGAAGACACCAAGAAAGACCCCAGCAAAATCGGCCAGCGCAAGGTGGGCGGAGGGGTCAACCTCTACTCGCTGGAGCGCGAGATTTCGTTCGGCAAGCAGCTGGCGCAAATGGTGGAGCAGTCGGCCCGGCTGGTACAAGACCCGGTGGTCAATGAATACGTGGACCGGGTGGCGCAAAACCTGGTGCGCAACTCGGATGCCCGCGTCCCCTTCACCGTCAAAGTGATTGACTCCGATGAAATCAACGCCTTCGCGCTGCCGGGGGGATTTTTCTTCATCAACTCCGGGCTGGTCCTGGCGGCCGATGAAGAAGCCGAGCTCGCCGGCGTCATGGCCCACGAAATCGCCCACGTCACCGCCCGGCACGTCACCAAGAACCTGACCCGCTACCAGATCACCCAGTGGGCTTTGATTCCGCTGATGATTTTCGGCCCGGTGGGCTGGGCCGGCTACGGCATCTGGCAGGGCTTGAACTTCGGCCTGCCGCTTGCCTTCATGCAGTTTTCCCGCGGCTTCGAGAGCGAGGCGGATTACCTCGGCCTGCAGTACATGTACAAGGCCGGCTACGACCCCACCGCCTTCATCTCCTTCTTCGAAAAAATCCGCGAGATTGAGCGCAAGCGCCCCGGGTCAGTGCCCAAGATTTTCTCCTCGCACCCGCCCACCAGGGACCGCGTGGAAAACGCGCAGAAGGAGATCGCCAACATTCTACCGGCGCGCGAGGAGTACGTGGTCACCACCTCCGAGTTCGAGCTGGTCAAGCAGCGGCTGGCGCTGGTGATGGCCGGGCGGAAGATTGAAGACGAACAGGCCAACCGCCCCACCCTGCGCAAGGACAAGCGCGACAAAGACGGCAAAGAGGGCGAGAAGAAAGAAGACAAGCCCCCCGTGCTCAAGCGCCGGGATAAGCCCGACGAGAAGCCGCAAGAGCAGCCCCCGGCCTAAGCAGCGCGGATAGTTCAAAAAAGGAGGCGCGGTCTTCGCCGCGCCTTTTTGATTTTTCCTCTTAGTCGCGGCTGGCTACGCCCAGCTTTCTCAGCTCATCGGCGTAGTATTTGCGGTAGAGCGTCTCCCACTCGGTGCTGCCTTCGGGAATGGGCCGCTTCTGGGAAAGAATCTTCTGCTTGGCCGCCTCCTCCATCAGCTCCTCCTGCTTGAGCAGGTCCTGGAGGATGCGCACCACTTCCAGGCGCACGGTGTTACGGTCTTCGATGAACTCGATCTCGTCAAAGCCGGCCAGCACCTCGGTGGCCAGATGCGAGAGGCGCACGATTTTTTCCCGGCTGAGCCGCATGGCTAGAGGATCACCTTCTCCCGCCGCACCAGCTCGCTCTTGATGCGCTTGAACATGTCCTGGTAGCTGACCCCGCTGCGGCGGATCTCGTCGGCGTACTGGTTCATGTACTCGCGCACCCGGTCGTTGATGCGGTCTTCGACCGCCAGCTCATCGAGCAGTACCTGGCGGAGTTTTTCGGAGATGGGCTGGTGATTGGCGGTCTGGACCATTTCGGCGGAAATCAGCCGTTCCAGCAGGACGCGCACCACGTAGTCAACATATTCGCGCTGCAGTCGCACCGTTGCTCCGGCGGCTCCCTTCCTACCACAGCCTGCCTACTAGTGTAGCCACGCCGCCCGCAGGCGTCAAGGCGCGCGCTTGCAGTCGCGGCGGCGCTGTGTTAGAAAAACCGCTGCGACCCTCGATGCTCCGCCGCCTCAAGCAATTCCTCATCGGCAGCCCGCTCGAAACCACCTCCCTGCCCGACCAGCGCCTGGGCATTTCCGGCGCCCTGCCGGTGCTGGCTTCCGACAACCTGTCGTCGGCTGCCTACGCCACCGACGAAATCCTGCTCGGGTTCCTGGCCGCCGCGGCCATCGGCGTCGCCTTCCCGCAGCTCTTCGCCATCCCCATCGCCATCGCCATCTGCCTGCTGACCCTGATTGTGGCCATTTCCTACGGTCAAACCCTGCACGCCTACCCCACCGGCGGCGGCGCCTATACGGTGGCCAAGGAAAACCTGGGAATCACGCCGGCCCTGGTGGCCGGCTCGGCCCTGCTGCTTGACTACGCCATGACGGTGGCGGTGAGCGTGGCCGCCGGCATCGCTGCCATCACCGCGGCCTTCCCCGCCCTCTACAGCCACCGCATCGGGCTCTGCGTGCTGGCCGTTTTTCTCATCCTGGTCGCCAATTTGCGCGGTGTGCGCGAGTCAGCGGCCCTGTTTGCCGGCCCGGTCTACCTCTTCATCATTGCCATCTACGTCCTCGTCCTCACCGGCCTCGCCCGCCACATGATGAGCGGCGCCACCGCTCTGCCGCCGGCGGCGTCGCCCGCCGCTGAAGTTACCTGGAATGCCACGGCGGTTTTCTTCCTGCTGCGGGCCTTCGCCTCCGGTTGCGTGGCCTTGACCGGCATTGAAGCCGTGGCCAATGGCGTCCGCATCTTCCGCCCGCCCGCCTCCCGCAACGCCGCCATCACCCTCTACATCATGGCCGGCTTCCTGGCCACGCTCTTCCTCGGCATGACCTACCTGGCCTACCTCTACGGCATCATGCCGCAAGAAGGACAGACCGTGCCCTCCCAGCTCGGCCGCGCCATCTTCGGCGATTCGTGGGTGTACTACTTCATTCAGTTTTTCACCATGGCCATTCTGGTTCTAGCTGCCAATACCAGCTACGCGGATTTCCCGCGACTGTCCTCGGTGATGGCCCAGGATCGCTTCCTGCCGCGCCAGCTCGCCAACCTGGGCGACCGCCTGGTGTTCTCCAATGGAATCTTCGTGCTCAGCCTGGCCGCCGCCGCCCTCATCATCCTGTTTGACGCCCAGGTCCACCTGCTCATCCCTCTCTACATGGTGGGGGTCTTTACGGCCATTACCCTCTCGCAGGCAGGAATGGTGGTTCACTGGCGGCGCACCCAGGAGCCGGGCCGAGGCTGGCGGATGGCGGTGAATGCCGCCGGGGCCGCGACCACCGCACTGGTTCTGGTGGTGGTGGCCGCGGTCAAGTTCACCCACGGGGCGTGGATCATTATTGGCGCCATTCCTCTGATCGTGCTGGTCTGCCGGCGCATCCGCCAGCATTACTACGTGGTGGGGCGGGAGCTCTCGCTGACCGACTACGAAAAGCCTAAGCCCTTGCGCCACACCGCCATTGTTCCCGTGGCGGGGATGAACCGCATGGTTTTGGGCGCCATCGAGTACGCCCGCTCCATCTCCAAAGACGTGATCGCCGTCACCGTTAACTCCGACAATGTGAACCCCGAGGAGCTGCGGGAGAATTGGCAGGCCTGGGCACCGGACGTTCCGCTCGTCATCCTCGACGACCCCTACCGCGCGATTACCACACTCGTGCTGCGGTTCATTGACGAAGTGGAGGGCTGGCGCGACGATGACGTCATTACCGTGGTCATCCCGGAATTCGTTGCCAAGCGCTGGTGGCATCATTTCCTGCACAATCAAACCTCGCTGTATTTGAAGGCGGCGCTGCTCTTCAAGCCGCGCGTCATCGTCACCAACGTCCCGCATCACCTGGGCCGCTAGGGCCGTTCCAACCTCTGCTAAGATGGTAGAAGCGAGCGGCTTCGTCGCCGCCTAGGGTGGAACGGCCCCAGCTTATGGAACTGACCGCCGAGCGCAAACGCAGCATCCGCCGCCGCCTGGAACCGCTGCTCCGGGAGCTCGACACCGAGCTCAAGTTCGTCGAAGTCATCCTCGACTCCGACCGGCAAAACCTCGGCATCGTCCTGCAGAAGGACGACCACCCGGCCATCCTCCGCCTCGACTACGTGCGCTACGTCTCCATGCCCGACACCGAGCTGCGCGAAAACCTCACCGGGCAACTGCGCGCCAAGAAAATCC
>CAYTXK010000058.1:0-10054 GCA_964441645.1 uncultured Acidobacteriota bacterium | reverse complement strand
TCTCTTCCTCTTTTTTGATTTCAACGCCGCGGCGACCACCGAGAGCGTGAACAACTCAACCGTGCTGGTGACCGGCCTCGCGGGCAACCTCGGCCGGCATCTCGCTCCCTATTTGAAAGACCGCCTGCTGGTGGGCGTAGACCTCTTCTCCCCTCGGCTGGATCACCCGCGCGTGGAGTTCCATCCGCTTGACCTCTCCCAACCCGACGCCCCCGCGGTGCTGGAGAGCCTGATGCGCGAGGCCCAGGTTCGGCAGGTCGTGCATCTCGCTTTTGTCTTGGACCCCGCCCGCACCGGAGCCCTGACGCGCGAGCGCCAGTGGGAAATCAACATCCGCGGCACTGCACATCTCCTCGAGGCCGTGGAGCGCCTGAACCAGCCCCGGCGCCAGGTCGAACACTTCTTCTATCTTTCCAGCGTCACCAGCTACGGGCCTAACCTGCCCGGGCCCGTCCGCGAGGACTACCCGCAGCAGCCCCACACCTATACCTACGCCCTGCATAAGAAAGAAACCGAGCAGCTTTGTCTCGAGCGGTTTCCCCGCCTCAACGGCTGCGCCCTCACCATTGTCCGCGGGCACATCTTCCTCGGCCCGGGCGTGGACAACTTCATTGTCACCGCCCTGCGCGGCCAGCCGAGCGCGCGAACCTGGCTCGGCCGCTTGTTCCGGCGCTGGGGCTGGCATTTGCCGCTGCTCCTGCCGCAAGGCGAGCAACATCAGGGCTTGTATCAATTCATGCATATGGAGGACGCGGCGCGCCTGCTCAATTGGCTGTGCCGGCACTACGCGCCGGGAGAGCTACGAATTTTGAACGCCCAGGGCCGCGGGGGGCCGGTGACCGGCGAGGGCGTGGCCCGAGGCTCCGGCGTTCGTCTGCTGCGCTTGCCCTCCTACCGTCTGGTGGCCTTTCTCTATCGGCTGTTCTGGTGGCTGGGATTGTCGCCGGTGCCACCGGAATCTTTTCCCTACTTCGCCGGCTCGTACATCATGAACACCGAACGGCTCGAAAAACTTCTCGGCGAAGAGTACCCGCTCATCATCCAGCACACGGCGGAAGAAGCCCTGCGCTCGATTGCCGAATCGTAGCTCCGGCCGGGTTTTCAACAGAAATGTTGAAAAGGCTGTGGAAAAGGAAGCCGGAGTCCGCCTAAGAGACGGGCGAGCAATCGCTTTTCCTTGATTGCACCACAATGCAGCAACGCGCGGCTTGTGCCGTTCCAACTTTTTGCGCCCAGCCTGGAAAAGTGTCCCACCTGGTGGAAACTAGTTGGAACGGCATTAGTAATATGTCTTCGGTCGCTGCAGCTTTATCGCAATCGTCTGTTTGGGGCCGGTAAGGTCGTAGAATTGTCCGAAGGTTTTCCATCCCGGCGCCACCACTTGCACCAGGACCTGGCCTTCCGCAATCTCCGGAACCAGCGTCTTCCCCTCAGGATTGGTCTTCAGGTTCCAGGTTCGAGGCTTGTCGCGCCGCAACCAGCGTTCCTTCTTGAATTTGATGTAGACCGAGGCATTGCCGATGGGGTCTCCGGAGCTTTCAGCGTTCACCGTAATCTCCAGCCGGACTTTCTGCTCCTCTCCCGCCACCGCCGCTGCCGTGAGCAAGAAAAGAGCCACGGCCGCCAGACAGGCAAGCTGGCTCCTGAGCCTCATGGTTCTCCCCCGTCGCCGTCCTGGGTGCGACGCCGCAGCCGCGGACCGTGCCGCGTCCCCTGCTCTTCATCACCATAAACCTGCAGCACGTCCTTCAAGTGCGCCTTAACCTTCTGGAACTCGGAGCTGGTGACCACATGATCGCCCCGTGACGGCAGCACTTCGCTGATCTCCCGGCGGGCCCGCTCGACCCGGTCCTTGGTCATGGGGTGCGTGGAAAAAACCAGCGGGACGCGCTCCTGGCGCTGCTTTTCCTTCATCCGCTCCAGAATGTCAATCAACGCCGTCGGGTCGTAGCCTGCGTGGTAGGCATACTGCAAGCCGAGAAAGTCCGCCTCCCGCTCCATATCCCGCCGGAACTTGAAGTAGCTTAGCGGCACCACCACATTGAGGGCCTGATAAACACCGGCGGCGACACCTCCGCCCACAAAAAACAGCGGCAGGCTCAGCCACTGGAACAGCTCGCCCCGGCTCAATTGCCGCGTGGTATGCCGCGCGGTGACGTGGGCAATCTCATGGGCAAACAAGCCCGCCAGCTCGGCTTCGGTTTCGGCCTCGAGGATCAAACCGGTGTTGACGTAGAAGAAACCCCCCGGCAAGGCATAGACGTTCAGCTCGTCCGAGTCGATGACCCTAACCGTGAATGGCACTTTGGCATCGGAACTGCGCACCAGCCGCTGCACGAGATCGTTCACGTAACCCTCGACCCGCGCATCGCGCAGCAGGCCGGAATTCGACTCGATGCGGGCCGCCAACGACCGTCCCAGCTCAATCTCCCGCTCCAGCGAGTAGAGGTTCAAGGAACCCTTGGTGATGTCGCGGTGGCCGATATTTTCGACGTCGCGGTGCTTCTGTCCCCACGCCGGCTGCGAGAGGAAAAGAAAGGCCAGCAGAAGGACAAGACCAACCCGGGTTGTGCGCCACCCTGCCACGCGAACGTCCTCGCCGGCGGCCGCGTGCTTTGGACACCGGCCGCCTGGCCGTGCTACTGTTTACGCCTTTCCGCTCAGAGGAAAATTGTAACAATACTCGTCCCGGGAGGCAACGCGCCCCGGAGGATTAGGCGAGGCCACCGGGCGGCCTAAACAAGGGTTAGTTGGCCCGCGATTCGAAAAACGGTTCTGGAGGGCAAACATGGAGGGAACGTTCAAGGGTTGGTTACCGGGAAAAGCCTTCGGGTTCATCAGCCCTGACGATGGCTCACCCGACATCTTCGTTCACCAAAGCGCCGTTACGTCTGCACACCAGCTTAAGGCCGGCGCTCGGGTGGGTTTTGAAGCACAGGAGACGGAAAAGGGTCGAAGCGCAGTCGGCCTCACGTTACTGACGCCACAGACAGCGCCTGTGAAACTCGGACGCGGGCGAGTCAAGTTCTGGTACGAACGAGGCTTTGGATTCATCGCGCCTGACGACGGCGGAGCTGACGTGTTCGTGCACTTAAGCGTCCTTCCTAGGGAGGAGCAGGGCTATCTCTGCGAAGGAGATGTCGTGGAGTTCTCTGTCTTGCGAGGAACGAAAGGCTTGGAGGCTTGCGACCTCTCGGTCGTTGGTTGGACCAAGCCCTCGGACCACCTTGCTGCATTCGCCGACATGGGGGCACCGGGGTGGCTGGATAAGCTGGCAGGGCCTGCAGAGAAAGAACCGTGGGATTACAAACATGCTACGGCACCGGAACCGCTGCCCATCCTGCGGAGCTATGTGCGTTACACCTTCCGACGCCTAGAGGAGATGGAGGGAGGCATCGGTGTGTCAAAAAACGGTGAGAGCGCCGCATTCAACACAGGCCTTGTCACGCCGAATCAGGAAGACATTTACGCCTTCTTCCGACGCAACCCGCGAGCGGGGCATCAGCCTTGGAAGCTGCACGGGTTTAAGAAGGCGAGCGACTGGGACCTTATTGAAGAATTCGGATCTTCCCCGCCTCCGCTCGCAAATTACTTTGACGATCCGTCGGTGCTGCTGTATGACCGACGGTGCGAACTCTTCATCAGCATCGACCACGTGATGGAGCAGATCGCAAGGTTCCCAAAACACCTCCAGTCAAACACTTATGTGGCACGCCAGTTGCTGATTAGCGCCGAAGCCACGACGAAGAAACGTGTGTATCGTAACTACAAGACGGCAGTTCCTCAGTACTACCGCGACAAAGGTGGGGAGGGGAGTGTTCAGTTGCTAGTTCCGATCTGCTTCGAGGACCCTGCACGTGCAGATCTGGCACTTGTAGTGGACAAGGCTGAGGCTGGCGATGCTTACCGGGGGTCGACGGTCCTTACGCTGGATATGGCTTACAACAACGCTCGGCTGCTGGCGCGTCCTAACAACGAATGGTTGCAACCGTGATCCGACGAACGCCTAATCCAGACGTTAGATCCAACAATCGCCATGTTTGAACAGGCAACCTCATGGATTGAGTCTCATCCGGTTACGATACAGCTGGTCACTTGGGCCGCCCTTCTGTTTCTGGCTTGGGTAAGCGGAGCGTTCAAGTGGCTTCGCCGAAAGACCCGAAAACCTCGCCTCAAGTTGGTATCTACAGCCAGCAGCTGCCTTGTCGAGCATTTTGAGGAGTTCCGAGGCAAACAAGACGCAGTTCGGGCATCGTTTCTAATCCATGCTGTTGTGGTGAACCGCAGTGAGGCAAGGATAGTTGTTGAAGGATTTGACCTGAGATATCAACGCGTCAAAGGGTGGAGGGGATATAGCCCACGGATTGGCCGGGCATCCCTGCCGAATCGGCCGAGGCAGCAGATGGGGGGTGGCGTGAAGTTCATGCGTGTGTTCTTCACAAACTTCCCAGACGATGCTAGCGAACTCACGGCCACTGGACAGCTCGACGCCAAGGAATATTGCGCTGGTTACCTTCTCTTCGTCAGCGTCACATTCGGCACCTGGAATCCCCGGATCTCTGGGGGAAGTATCAAAGTCGTGCTTAGGGCAAGACTCACGACGGGCGAGCGCCTGACGGCTCGGGCGAAGGTCCCGGTTAATGAATCAAAGCAATTCTTTGAGCAAACTGTACCGGGCATCGTGGCTCAAATCGAGCATGAAACGGCGTGGAATATCCCTGTGTAGCGGGGTTGGATCTAACATGCGGTTTCAGCGGCGGCCAGCGTAGCTGGACGTCCGCTGAACCCCGACGATTAGGCGTAGCGTGTCCCACACCGCCCCGCTGGAGTCCTGGTATTGCAGTGTTGATCTATGTGCCTGCTACTGCCGGACGTTGGATAAACGAGGGAGATAAACGCGGGGGATGAACGCGCATCCCATCGAAAGGGCCAGACAGCCATTCTATCTGGGCCGGTTGCCAACTGCCAACACGATTCCGGGCGTATAGTCGGCTTGCCGGAAACTGACCCGCTACCCGGAGGAGGAACCCCATGGGCTTCGCCACTGATGCCATCCACGTCGGGCAGGAACCCGACCCTTCGACGGGCGCGGTGGTGGCGCCCATCTACCAGACCTCCACCTACGTCCAGGAGGCGCTGGGCAAGCACAAAGGCTACGAATACGCGCGCTCGCGCAACCCCACGCGCTCGGCCCTGGAGCGTAACCTCGCCCGGCTTGAAGGCGGCACGCACGCCCTGGCCTTTTCCTCCGGCATGGCGGCCATCAACGCCGTGCTGACCCTGCTCAAGGCCGGCGACCACGTGGTGTGCTCCCATGCCGTTTACGGCGGCGTCTACCGCCTGTTCACGCGCGTGCTGGTGAATTTCGGCTTGGAGTTTTCCTTCGTGGATAGCAGCCAGCCCGAAACCGTGGAGCGCGCTTTCCGGAAGAACACCCGCCTGCTTCACATTGAAACCCCCACCAACCCCACGCTGGCTTTGAGCGACCTGGCCGAGATGAGCCGCCTGGCCAGCGCTCATGGGATTCCCCTGGTGGTGGACAACACTTTCATGAGCCCCTATTTCCAGCGCCCCATCGAGCTCGGCGCCACCATGGTGGTGCATTCCACCACCAAGTTCCTCAACGGCCACAGCGACTCCATCGGCGGCGCCGTCATCCTCACGCGGCAAGAGGACTACGACCGGCTCTACTTCATCCAGAAGTCCGCCGGAGCCATTCTGGGGCCGTTCGATTGCTGGCTGGTGCTGCGCGGCGTGAAGACGCTGGCGGTGCGCATGGAGCAGCACAACCGCAACGGCCAGGTGGTGGCGGAGTTTCTGGCCGGCCATCCCAAGGTGAAGCTGGTCCACTACCCGGGACTGAAGTCTCACCCGCAATACGAGCTCGCCCAGCGGCAGATGAGCGGCTTCGGGGCCATGCTGTCTTTCGAGTTGGGCTCGCTCGAGGCGGCCGCGCGCATGTTGCAAAACGTCAAAGTCTGCTCGCTGGGGGAAAGCCTGGGCGGCGTCGAAACTCTCATCACTCATCCCGCCACCATGACCCATGCTTCCGTGCCCCACGAAGAGCGGCAGCGAATCGGCATCACCGACGGCCTGGTGCGGATTTCTGTGGGGCTGGAAGACGCCGAAGACCTGCTCGCCGACCTGGACCGTGCCCTGACGTTTGCCTAGAACCGAGCGGGCGCCTAGAGCCACTTCTGCTTTCGGAAGTAGTAGAGCAGGCCCACCGTCATACCGAGCATCAGGACGTTGACTACCATCACCCCGTAGCGCGACTCCAGCAGCGGCAAGTGCTGGAAATTCATCCCGAAGTAGCCGGTGATCACCACCATGGGTAGGACAATGGTGGCGTAGATGGTGAGCACCTTCATAACTTCATTGGTGCGGTTGGTGATGGCGGTGAGATAGACCTCGAGCACGCTGGCCACCAGGTCGCGGTAGGAATCAATGATGGTCAAGGCGCGAATGACGTGGTCGTAGAGGTCGCGCCAGTAGGCGGCCATGTCGGCGCGATAATAGGGCGGCCGCAGCCGCATCAAGGCGTTCACCAATTCGCGCATCCCGCCCAGGGTGCGGCGGAACTCGATGAGCCCGCGCTTGAGGGCAAAGACTTCTTGCAGCATGGCCGGCCCGGCCGACTGGTAGCAATCATCTTCGACCTGGTCGATGCGGTCGCCGAACTCGTCCAGCACCGGCAGGTAGCGGTCCACCATGACGTCGAGCATCATGTAGAGAACTTTGTCCGGCCGCTGCATCTTGGCCGCGGCTTTGAGCCGCGGCAGGACTTCGTTGATGGAGCGGGTCGGCCCCAGGTGCACGGTCACGAAGAAATCGTGCCCCACAAAAAAGGCCACTTCCCCAAACCAAACCCCGGCCGTCTCCTTCACAAAGTGCAGCGTGTTGGCGATGACAAAAATATGGTTTTCGTATTCTTCCACCTTGGCCTGGTGGCGCTGGTGGCGGCAGTCTTCGATCTCCAGCTCGTGGAAGCCAAACTCTTGCGCCAGGCGGTCGAGCAGGGGCGAGTCCGGCTCTTCCAGGTGATACCAGCGCAGGCCCGGGCTTTCGTGGATGACCAGCGCCGCCAGCTCCGCGGCCACCGGGGCTGGCGCTGCCATCTTGGTGTCGGTGGGTTGCTCCATTCGGGATCGGTTCGATAGCCTAGCTCGGCCGTCTTTTTCGCTTGGGCTTAGCGACGCGGCGGGGCTCGCCCGCACTTGCCGCCCCCGCCACGGCGGTGCTGAGCCAGTTCAAGTAGTTGGGCGCTCCGTCAATCACCGGAAGGCAGATGACCTCTGGAACCTGATAGCTGTGCAGCTTCTCCACCGCGCGCCGCACCTGGTCGAACAGATTCCGCGACGTCTTGATGACCAGCAAAATTTCCGCCTCGTCCTTGACGCGCCCCTCCCAGCGATAGACGGAGCGAATGTCGCTCACCACATTAACGCACCCCGCCAGGCGCTTTTCCACCAGGGCTTGGGCAATTCGACCTGCCTCTTCGGCGGAAGAGCAGGTGGTGAGCACCACGACCTTGTCCGTCATCGCCGCTTCCAGCCTCCACGCCGTTTGCCCCCGACGCGCTACCACGATACAATACGCCAAAATGCCTCTCAAGAAAATTCGCTTCGGCACCTCCGGTTGGCGCGGCCTCATCGCCGACGATTTCACCTTCGAGCGCGTGCGCGCCGCCGTGGCCGCCATTGCCGACTATGTGCGCAGCCAGAACCGGCGCCACCCGCAGCTCGTCGTGGGGTACGACACCCGCTTCCTCTCGGAGGAATTCTCCCGCACCGCCGTCGAGGTGCTGGGCGAGCGCGGCATCCGCTCTCTGCTCTGCCGCCAGGCCACTCCTACGCCCACCATCGCTCACGAAATCCGCCGCCGGAAAGCCGATGGCGGCATCAACTTCACCGCCAGCCACAACCCGGCCGAGTACAACGGCCTGAAGTTCTCCACCGCCGACGGCGCGCCGGCGCTTCCCGAAGTCACCCGCGAGCTCGAAAAGCTGGCGGAAAAACACCTAACCGCTCCGCCCGAAAAGCCCGGCCCGGCCCAACCCGCGCTGGTCGAAGAAATCGATCCCATCCCCGCCTACCTCGAAACCTTGGCCGGCAAAATCGAGGTGGAAGAGATCAAGCGCGCCGCTCTGCGCGTCGCCTATGACCCGCTCTACGGCACCGGCGCCGGTGTGCTCGACCGTTTCCTGAAGGAGCGCGGCCTCGAGGTGCGCACCATCCACGCCCACCGCGATGTTCTTTTCGGTGGGCACCCGCCCGAGCCGGCCGACGAAATTCTCGAAGGCCTGCGCGAAACCCTGCGGGCCTCCGGCGCTCAGGTCGGGCTCTCCACCGACGGCGACGCTGATCGTTTCGGGATTCTCGACGCCGACGGTGCCTTCATCTCCCCCAACCACATCATTGCCCTGCTCCTCGACTACTTGCTCGAAACTCGCCCCGCCTGGCCTCGCGGCGTGGCCCGCAGCGTGGCCACCACTCATCTGGTGGACGCCGTCGCCCGTCATCACCGCGTGCCCGTTCACGAAACTCCCGTCGGCTTCAAGTACATCGGCGAACTCATCAAGCAGGACAAGATCACCATCGGCGGCGAAGAAAGCGCCGGCCTCAGCATCTACGGGCACGTGCCCGAAAAAGATGGCGTGCTGGCTTGCTTGCTGGTCGCCGAGATGGTGGCCCGCCGCCGGGCGTCGCTGCGAGAGCAGCTCCAGGCGCTCTTCCAAAAAGTGGGCGCCTACTACCCGGTGCGCGTCAACCTGCACTTGAGCGAGACGGCCCGGGAGCGCGTAGTCGAGCTCATCCGCCGCGACCCCAAGAACTTCAACGGCCGGCCGGTCAGCGGCGTGAATCGCACCGACGGCCTGAAGCTCCTCTTCAACGACGACTCCTGGGTGTTGATGCGGCTCTCCGGGACCGAGCCCGTGGTCCGCTGCTACTGCGAGGCCCACAGCGAACAAGAAACCTCCGCCCTGGTCGAGGCCGCCCGGAAGTTCGTGGCCGAGTAGCCCTGTGGCCGTCCCTCCCAAGACCTCTTCCCCGCGACGCCGCCTGGTCTTGGCCCTCGTTGGCTTGGGTTTGTTGGCGTTAGTTGTCCACACTCTGTTCGGCGAGCACGGCTACCTGGCTCTTCACCGCCAGCAGCAAGAGCTCCAGCGACTGGAAGGCGAGATTAAACGCCTCGAGGACGAGAACCGCCGGCTGACCGAAGAAATCCAGTCCTTGAAGACCGACCCGCGCGCCGTCGAGCGGGTGGCGCGGGAAGAGCTGAAGATGGCCCGCCCGGGCGAGAAAGTTATCCTGCTGCCTTCGCCCAAGACGCCCGCGTCGGGTTCGGCTGGCTCCGGCGAAAAGAGACCCTAAGGGAAATCTCTCCCTGCACGCGGACACAACCGATGCAATTTCTCCCCGGCGGCTGCCGCCTCTTTGAGCCGGGCGAAGGTTCGGCCCGCAGCGAAGGCACTTGGACTTACCGCACCCTCATCTCCCGCCAGAACGGCGCCCGCGACTTGGCGGAAACCCTCAGCGAATACCAGCCGGGCTGCTCTCCCCGCGTCGTAAATCCTCGCGCCGAAGAGGTGCTCTACGTCGCCAGCGGTCGCGGGCAATGTTGCATCGGAGGTTTTGAGTACAAGCTAGAAGCAGGAGCGGGCTGCTATATTCCGCCGGCCACCCCTTACACGATTGAATGCGCGGGCCCTGACCCGATGGTTGTCGTCAGCGTGTGTTGTCCGCCAGAAGAGCACAGGGAAATAATCCACGAAGCTGCGCCCGTGGCGCGCCCCGAGGGCGCGGCGCCGCGCCGTGTGGTGCGCGAGCTGGACCGGCTGCCGATCCCGGTAGCCGACCGGCAATTCAAGTGGATGGCGAACGAGGAGCTCGGCTGCCGGCAAATCACCCAGTTCATCGGCTTCATTCCCCCCAGCAAGGCGCCCTTCCATTACCACACTTACGAGGAAGCGATTTTCATTCTCGAGGGCGGGGGCATCGTGCACGTTGAAGGCGGAAGCCAAGAGTTCGTCGCCGGCGCCAGCATCTACCTG
>CAYTXK010000057.1:9591-10077 GCA_964441645.1 uncultured Acidobacteriota bacterium | reverse complement strand
CCGATCACGAGCTCGCTCAGCTTGAGCGAGTCGCCGACGTCCTCGATGCGCATGTCGAAGTCGACCTCGCCAAGCGGGATCTCGAAGTGCTTGGCCACGAGACTTCGCACGACCTCCTGCACGTCCACGGCGACGGTCACTACTACGAGCGCCATCCCCAGCGCGACCACCTGCACATGACCTGTTTGCGCTGCGGGAAGGTGATGGAGTTCGAAAGCGAGCTCTTCGAGCGCCTGAAAGCCCAGGTGCAAGGCGATTGCCGCTTCCACATCATGATCACCCGCCTGGAAATGGGCGGCTACTGCGCCGACTGCCGCCGCTGAGCTCAACCGTCCAGCCATTCTCCTCGAGGTTCTCCCGCCCAGCCTAGCCTAAGACTGCGTGCTGCGGGCCGGTTGCACTTGTTGCAGTGGCGTTGCAACAGAATCTTCCCGGGTCTCTTGACTCGCCCGTCGGCCCTGAGTAAGAATGACAGGCGCTATTGCA
>CAYTXK010000057.1:4918-9581 GCA_964441645.1 uncultured Acidobacteriota bacterium | reverse complement strand
AACTGCGTTGCAACGTGGGGAAACTGCTTTGCCTCTCTTGACCCTGGTGAGAAGGGAAGCCCGACGGGGACTGTGGCTCGCCTTGGCGCTTCTCCTCTCGGGTTGGCTGGCTCCCTCGGCCCGAGCCCAGGGGCGGCTCTACTTCGTGACTTATGACCACCACATGGAGGAGCCCGGGAGCCTGGAGGTGTCTTTCAGTCCTGTCTTGGGGTTCCCGAAGGCGGGAAACGATTTCGTCGGTTCTTGGGTGGAGTTTGAGTATGGCCTCAAGGGTTGGTGGACAACGGAGTTATATCTGCTGGGGCAGAGCACGCGCAACGACAGCACAATTTTCACCGGCGCCCGTTGGGAGAACCGTTTCCGGCTGCTGATGCGCGAACATTGGATCAATCCTGTGCTCTACGTCGAATTCGAAAACGTGAATGGCGCCGACAAATCGCTGAAGGAGGTCGTGGGTTTTGACTCGGGTCGCGATCCCGAGCCCAATGATGAGGCGCGTCGCGAAAAAGAACGCGAGATCGAGACCAAGCTGATTTTCTCCAGCAACTTCAAGGGTTGGAACGTCGCCGAAAACTTTATCGCCGTGAAAAATCTGGCAGGCGAGCCGTGGGAATTCGGCTATGCCGTGGGCGTGGCCCGACCCCTGGCCCTGGCGGCCTCACCCAACCCCTGTACGTGGTGCCCCGAGAATTTCCGCGCCGGCGTGGAGTTGTACGGCGGACTGGGCGCATGGGGTCGCTTCACCCTCGCGGGCACTTCGCACTACCTCGGCCCCGTCCTGGCCTGGGATTTGCCCAGCGGCGTGACGATAAAGGTGTCGCCCGCCTTCGGCCTGACTTCGGAGAGTCACCGCGCTCTCCTCCGCTTCGGCCTGTCTTATGAAATCCACGGCTTCGGTCGCAGCCTGCGCCAACTGTTTCGGTGAACTCGATGCTGGCCCTTTTTCCGACGCGCGCTTTCCCACACCGCAAAGGCTACCTCTGCGGACTGCTGGGGGTGCTTCTCTTGTTCGGCGGCGTCGCTGCGGCGCAGAAGAAGAAACCAAACGCGGAAGAATTGGGTTCCGAGCTGGCGCAGGCCCCCGCGGCCGCCCGGGAATGGATAAATCCCTACGCGGGGCAGCCAGACGCCCTTCGCGCCGGGAAGAAACTCTACCAGCGGCACTGCGCCAGTTGTCATGGCTTGGAAGGACGCGGCGCGGAGGAGGCCCCCGACTTGCACACACCGGTCATTCAAAATGCGGCTCCGGGGGTGCTTTTCTGGTTCTTGAAAAACGGGGACCTGAAAGACGGGATGCCGGCGTGGTCTCGCTTGCCCGACCAGCAGCGCTGGCAACTGGTCACCTACCTGAGAACCTTCGCTCCGGACACGGAGCCCCAAGAAAAGTAGAACTGCCCAGCCCCTTCTAGTCGTCGCCGCCGTTCTGATGGTAGACTCCGGCTTCCTTTAGATCACCGCACTGCGAACGGAGAACCGCCATGAGATCTTTGTCGGGTCTTGGGGGGCTTGTGATTCTGCTAGCCTGGGTGGGACCGGTGCTGACGCTGCACGCGCAAACCAATTCGCCCGAGGCCGGCGCGCGCCTGAACGCCCTCTTCAAAGAGGAGTGGGAGTACCGGCTGAAGGACGACCCGGTGACGGCCACCGAGCTGGGCGACCGCCGCTACAACGACCGCTGGCCCGACGACAGCCTGGCCGCCATGGACCGCCGCCACAACCATCGGCGCGAAGTGCTCCGCCAACTGGACGCCCTTGACCTCAAGAGTCTCTCCGACACCGACCGCCTGAATTACGCCCTCTTCCGCAAGCAATACGAGCTGGGGGTCGAGGGCTACCAGTACCGCTCCTTCTTGATTCCGCTCAATCAGCGCGACGGCATCCAAACCCTCAACGAAGTCGGCGACGTCATCAACTTCGAGAAGGTAAAAGATTACGAAGATTGGCTGGCCCGCCTGCGTGCCCTGCCGGCCTACATGGACCAAACCATCGCGCTCATGCGCGAGGGCATTCGCGCTCGCATCGTGCATCCCCGCGTCATCATGGAGCGCTTGCCCGACCAGATTCGCCAGCAAATCGTGGACGACCCGGCCAAGAGCCTTTTCTACAAGCCCTTCCTGAAATTTCCCGCTGACCTCAGCGCCGCCGATCAGGAGCGGCTGGCGGCCGAGGGCAAGAAGGCTATCGCCGACGAAGTCGTGCCCGCCTACCGCCGCCTGCTCGACTTCTTCACCAAAGAGTACCTGCCCGGTTGCTTCGACAAGATCGGCGCCTGGCAGTTGCCCCGCGGCAAGGAGTTCTACGCTTTCCGCGCCCGGGTCTTCACCACCACCAACTTCACCCCCGACGAGATTCACGAAATCGGCCAGCAGGAAGTGAAGCGCATCCACGCCGAAATGGAGAAAATCATCCAGCAGGTGGGCTTCAAAGGAACTTTTCAGGAATTCCTGCAATTCATGCGCACCGACCCGCAGTTTTACTACAAAGACCCGCAGGACCTGCTCGAAGCCTACCGCGCTCTCGCCAAGCGCATTGACCCGGCGCTGGTCAAAGTCTTCCGCCGGCTGCCGCGCCTGCCCTACGGCGTCGAGCCCATTCCCGACAACATCGCTCCCGACACCACCACCGCCTACTATCGCCAGCCCTCTGCCGACGGCTCGCGCGCCGGCACCTACTTCGTCAACCTCTACAAGCCCGAGGTGCGCCCCAAGTATGAGATGGAAGCGCTCTCCATCCACGAGGCCGTGCCCGGCCACCACTTGCAAATCGCGCTGGCTATGGAGCTGGGCGAGCTGCCCGAGTTCCGCCGCTACGGCGGCTACACCGCCTTCGTCGAAGGCTGGGCGCTCTACAGCGAAAGCCTGGGCGAGGAGATGGGCTTCTACACCGATCCTTACTCAAAATTCGGCCAGTTGACCTACGAGATGTGGCGCGCCGTCCGCCTGGTCATCGACACCGGCATGCACTACAAGGGCTGGACGCGCGAGCAGGCCATCAACTACTTCAAATCCTACGCCGCCAAGACCGAGCTCGACATCGTCAACGAAGTGGATCGCTACATTGCCTGGCCCGGCCAGGCGCTGGCCTACAAGATGGGCGAGTTGAAGATCAAAGCTCTGCGCGCCAAAGCCAAGCAGGAGCTGGGCGAGCGCTTCGACCTGCGCGAGTTCCACGACGTGGTGCTGGGCAGCGGCGCCCTGCCGCTCGATGTGCTGGAAGCCAACGTCAACGCTTGGATTGCCCGAGCGAAGACGGAAAAACCCGCGGCCGCCAATTAGCCCGGCGCGCTAGTACCGTTCCAACTAGGTTCAACTAATTCGCACCCCTTTCTCCAACGTTGCTTTTGCGTCGGCCTGTCAGCCTGGCTTCGGCGCATGAAGTTGGAACGGCACTAGTCCGCCGCCGTCACTCCGCGCACGCGCCGCGCTTGCCCGCCCGGCAGGCGGGCCACCAGCCGGCGTGCAAAGAAGCGCCGCGTGCGCTCGACGTCGTCGGCGATCTGTTCCCGCAAAGCGTCCGCCGAAGGGAACTTCCGTTCCTCTCGCAGCCGCTCGTGGAAACGCACTTCCAATCGTCCCGCCGTGACGGTCTCGCGGAAATCGAGCAGGTGCGATTCCACTACCAGTTGTTCTCCGCCAAAGGTCGGTCGCACGCCCACATTGGTCGCCGCGGGAAACGCCCGGCCCTCCACCAGCGTTTCGGTGGCGTACACGCCGCGGGCGGGCAGGCATTCTTGCTCGGGGAGGAGATTCAACGTGGGGAAGTCGAGTGTGCGGCCGCGCCCCGCCCCGGGCGCGACGCTCCCCGTCAAGGCATAGGGCCGCGCCAGCAGCCTCCCGGCCCGCGCCACTTCGCCCTTCTGAATGAGTTGCCGGACGAGCGAGCTTGATGCGGTTTGACGGCGAAAGACGACCGGCGCCACCACCCGCAACTCAAACCCCAGCTCGCGCGCCAGCTCGGCGAGCAACGCTGCGTCCCCCGCCTGCCGCTGGCCGAAACGAAAACTCTCCCCGACGCACACCATCGTCGCCCCCAGACCCCGGCGCAGCACTTCATCAGCAAAGGCGCGCGGGGAAAGCTGAGAGAACTCACGCGTGAAGGGTACGACTACCGCCAGGTCGAGACCGGCTGCCTCGAGCAGCGCCAGTTTCTGCTCGAGCGTGGTCAGCAGCGGCGGTGCCGCTTCCGGGCGCAGCAACTTGGAGGGCTGAGGTTCGAAAGTCACCGCGACGGCCGTGCCGCGCCGCTGGCGCGCTTCCTTCACCACCGTTTCCAATATGCGCTGGTGGCCGCGGTGGACGCCGTCGAAGTTGCCGACCGTCACCACCGGCGCCTCCAGCGGCGACGTCAGCTCGCTGAGCGAACGCGCCACGCGCATCGCCACCTCAGTCCTCCACTTCCACGCTCAGCCCGTCGTAGGCCAGTTCGACCCCGCCCGGCAGGCGGGCATTGGTTTGCGTGTGCCCGAGGTCGTGAGCGATGTGGGTGAAGTAAGCCTGCCGCGGCCGCAATTCCTTCACCAGCGCCAGCGATTGCTCGACAGTGGAATGGTTGGGATGCGGCCGCTCGCGCAGCGCGTCGAGAATCAAAACCTCCAGCCCCCGCAGTTGTTCGAGCGAGGCGGGCGGGATGCGGCTGAAGTCGGTCACATAGGCGGCGCGCCCGA
>CAYTXK010000057.1:0-4908 GCA_964441645.1 uncultured Acidobacteriota bacterium | reverse complement strand
GGTCCCGTGCTCGACGGGCAAGGGCACGATGGTGCGCCCGAAAAGATGCAGCGGGCCGTTGATGTCGCGCAACTCCACCTCCGGCACGGTGCTGTTGGGCGTGGCTTTGCCAAAGATGTAATAGAACGTCTGGCGAATGATGTCCTGGGTTTCGCGGTTCGCGTACAGCGTGATTTTTCCCTGCTTGAGGTTGTAGGCGCGCAGGTCGTCGAGGCCCAGGATGTGGTCGGCGTGCCCGTGGGTGTAGAGCACGGCGTCGAGGCGCTTGACGCTCGCCCGCAGCAACTGCGCCCGGAAGTCGGGCGAGGTGTCAATCACCACCGCGTGCCCGTCGTACTCCAGCAGCAGCGAGGGGCGCGTCCGCCGATCGCGCGCGTCCGACGACAAACAGACGTGGCACTCACATCCGAGCGTGGGCACGCCCATGGAGGTGCCGGTGCCGAGGAAGGTCAGCCGCAGGCGCGCCATGGCGCCTCAGGCGCCTGCCTTGCCTTTGGGGGCGCTGGCTTTCTGGCCGCTGGTCAGGGCGACGAAGGACATCCGCAGCTCGTAGAGCACTTGCTCCAGCAACTGTTGCTCCTGCGGGCTCAGGTTGCCGCGGGTTTTCTCCTCCACCACCCCCAGCATGTCAATCGCGTGCCGCGCCGCCTCAAAGTCTGCGGGGATGCGGCCGGCCACGGGGTCTTCGACTAGACCGAGCTGGTACATGGCCGAGGTGGAGAGAGAAAGCACCAGAGTCTCGAAATCCGTTTTGTGGTCGCCCGCGCGGCCCGCTTGTCGCTCATAAGACTGCCGGGCAGAGCGGGAGGCCTCGCTTTCGGCGGCCGGGGCGGCTTTGGGAGCAGGAGCGGGTTCCATCGGCGGCACGGGTAGCGGCGGAGGATTTTCCACGCCGGGCCGGCGCTCTCCTTCCGCCGTGAATCGCCGCTTGTCGACGACGACCAAAGTTTCCGCTTCGCTCTTAGATTCGGGCATGTTGGTTCTCAGGGAAGATTTCACCGCCCCCGCGAACTTTTAGTCTAGCATCGCCGCCGGGCCGCCACAAGCGAGTCGCCGGGGGCTTGTCAGTTCTGGAGCGGTGGCGTAGATTCTTCGATTCCCCGTAGTAGGCAGGAGCAGCCGTGGCAGGGAAGCCCACGTTCGAAGAGCTGGTGGAAGTGATGGCCCGCCTGCGCGCGCCCGGCGGTTGTCCCTGGGACCGCCAGCAGACCCACGCCAGCCTGCGCACCTATCTGCTGGAAGAAACTTACGAGGTCCTGGACGCCATCGAGCGCGACGACCCCGCGGGTTTGCGCGACGAGCTGGGCGACCTGCTGCTGCAAATCCTTTTCCACGCCCAGATGGCCGGCGAGCAAGGGCGCTTCTCGATGGACGACGTCGTCAGCGGCCTGCACGACAAGCTGATTCGCCGCCACCCGCACGTCTTCGGCACCGCCGAAGCGAACAGCGCCGAGCAGGTGGTCGCCAACTGGGAAGCGCTCAAGGCCGCTGAACGCCAAGCCCATGAGAAGAGCGAGCCCGGCGGGAACTCGGCCCTGGCCGGTGTAAGCCGGAATCTGCCGGCGCTGCTCGAAGCCTATCAGGTGAGCCGGCGCGCCGCGCAGGTCGGCTTCGAGTGGGAGCGGTTTGAAGACCTGCTGGACAAGCTTACGGAAGAAGTCGAGGAGCTGGGCCGCGCCCGCGCCAGCGGCGACAAGGAATGGCTTGAGGACGAAGTCGGCGACCTGCTGTTCGTGGTGGTGAACGTGGCGCGCTACCTGGGCTACGACCCGGAGCCGGCGCTGCGCCGCACCAACCGGCGTTTCCGCGAGCGTTTCGCGCAAGTCGAAGCCGAGCTGGCCAAGGCGAAGCGTCGCCCGCAGGATGCCACACCCGAGGAGTTGAACGATCTCTGGGAGCTGGTCAAGGGCCGGGAGGCGGACTGATGGCGGCGGCCGTCGAGATCCGCGCGCTGACCGAGCTCGACGAGTTCCAGCGCTGCGTCGAGCTGCAGAAAATCATCTGGGGTTTTGAGGACGTGGACGTGGTGCCTCTGCGTTTGTTCGTAGTGGCCATGAAAATCGGCGGGCAGGTTTTCGGCGCCTTCGACGCCCAAGTAATGGTCGGCTTCGTGATGGCCGTGCCCGGCTACCGCAACGGCCGCATCTATATGCACTCGCACATGGCCGCCGTTTTGCCCGACTATCAGAGCCGCGGCATCGGGCGGCAACTGAAGCTCAAGCAGCGCGAAGATGCGCTGGGGCGCGGGATTGATTTGCTCGAGTGGACCTTCGACCCGCTCGCCTTCCGCAACGCCCATTTCAACATCGAGCGCCTGGGCGCCGTTATGCGGCGCTACGTGCGCAACCAGTACGGCCGCACCACAAGCCCCCTGCACGGCGGCCTGCCCACCGATCGGCTGGTGGCCGAGTGGGGGCTCGCCACCCCGCGCGTCGAAGCCGTGGTGCGCGGCGAAAAAGTTGCGCATCCGGCCGACGCCGAGCGCATCCACGTCCCCGCCGCCTTGCACGAGGTCAAGAAAACCGATAGGGCGGCGGCGGAGAAGATGCAGAGCGAGGTGCGCCAGCAGTTCGAAGACTGGTTCGGGCGCGGCTACGCCGTCATCGGCTTCGAATCGGACGAGACGGGCGGCACGTTCCTGCTCACGCCCTACAAGGGAGACAAATGAAGCTCGAAGCCTTGACCTTGCGCGAAGTGCGGATGAAGCTGAAGGCGCCTTTCGAGACCAGCTTCGGCGTCACTCAGGAGCGCCGCATCCTGCTGGTCGAAGCCCACGCCGACGGCGTGAGCGGCTGGGGCGAAATTACCGCCGGCGAGGAGCCGTCCTTTTCCCCGGAAACCACCGAGACCGCCTGGTACCTGGTGAAGGAAGTCATCGCCCCGCTGCTGGTGGGGAAGACGCTGGCCTCGGCGGCCGAGGTAGCGGAGGCGCTGGCGCGCATTCGCGGCCACGAAATGGCCAAGGCGGGCGTCGAAAACGCCCTGTGGGACGTCGAGGCGCAGCAGAAAAACCTGCCATTGTGGAAGCTGCTGGGCGGCGCGCGCGAGGAAATCGCCTGCGGGGTCTCGATCGGCATTCAGAAAACTCTGGACGTCCTGCTGGCCAAGATTGAAAAAGAGCTGGCCGCCGGCTACCAGCGCATCAAAATCAAAATCAAGCCCGGCTGGGACCTGGAGCCGGCGCGCGCCGTGCGCGAGCGTTTCCCCGGGGCCAAGCTGATGGTGGACGCCAACTCCGCCTACCGCCTCGAAGACGCCCCGCACCTGAAGCAGCTCGATGCCTTCTTCCTGATGATGATCGAGCAGCCCCTGGCCTGGGATGAAATCTACCAGCACGCCAAACTCCAGGCGCAGCTCCAGACGCCCATCTGCCTCGACGAGCCCATCCACAATGCCCGCCACGCGGCGGCGGCCATCGAGCTGCGCGCCTGCCAGATTATCAACATCAAGCTCGGCCGCGTCGGCGGCCACAGCAGCGCCCGAAAGGTGCACGACGTCTGCCAAAACGCATCCATACCCGTCTGGTGCGGCGGCATGCTCGAATCCGGCGTCGGCCGCGCCCACAACGTGGCCATGTCCACCCTGCCCAATTTTTCTCTTCCCGGCGACGTCTCCGCCAGCCAGCGCTACTGGGACGAAGACATCATCGAGCCCGAAGTGACCGTCACCCCGCAGGGCACCATCCGCGTCCCCACCGCGCCCGGCCTGGGATTCGCCGTGCGGCGCGACCGCGTCGAGCGGCTCACCGCCCGCCACGAGACCTGGCGCGCCTCCTGACCTCGGCCGGATGCTCTACGTCCTCCTCTCCCTGATGGTGCTGGCCTGGTCGGCGAACTTCGTCATCGCCAAGCTGGCCCTGCGCGAGCTGCCGCCCTTTGCGCTGCTTTTCCTGCGCGTGATGCTTTCCAACGTGATTCTGCTGGCGATGTATTTCGGCCGCGGCCAGCACCGCCGCCGCCCGCTGCAGCCGGGCGATTGGCGCTGGTTCGCGCTGCTGGGCCTGTTCGGCGTTGCGCTCAACCAGACCGGCTTCACCGTGGGCATCCACTACACCACGCTGGCCCATTCTGCGCTCATCGTTTCGCTCACGCCGATTTACGTGCTCCTGCTCGCCAGCCGCCGCGGCCTCGAGGAGTTCAATTTTCAGAAAGTGCTGGGCATGGTGGTTTCTTTCACCGGCGTGGCCGTCCTCACTCTCGAGCACGGGCTAAGCGCGCAAGGCCCCACCTTCCTCGGCGACATCATTACCCTGGGCGGCGGCGTCGCCTTCGCGCTCTACACCGTCTACAGCAAGCAGGTGGCCACTAAATATGACGTCCTGACTTTGACCACCTTCAGCTACCTGGCCGGCGCCGTGGTCATCATCCCGCTGGCCGGCTGGGAGCTGTTCAACGTCAACTGGAATGCCATTGGCTGGTGGGGCTGGTTCGGCGTGTTTTACATGGCGGCAGTCGCTTCGGTGGCCGCCTACATGATTTTCTATTACGCCTTGACCAAGATAACCGCCTCGCGCGTCATCGCCTCGGGTTATCTGCAGCCTGTGCTGGTGACCATCCTGGCCATCATCGTTTTCGGCGAGCGGCTCACGCCCTACCTGGTCGTTGGCGGAACCCTGGTGCTGGTCGGTGTGTTCCTCGCCGAGCGCGGCCGCGGCTGACCGATAAACCGATCAACCAATCAACCCGCCCCGCCGTGGTATAGTTTGCTGCGGTAACTCCCCGGGGCAGAGGAATGAAAAAGCGAATCGCGGTAGTGCCGGGCGACGGCATCGGCATCGAGGTTACGCGCGAGGCGGTCAAAGTCCTGGCCGCGGTCGCCCAGGCCGGCGGCCACCAGTTCGACTGCGTCGAGTTCGACTGGGGCGCGGAGCGCTACCTCCGCGAAGGCGTCTCGCTGCCCCCGGGCGCG
>CAYTXK010000056.1:0-10230 GCA_964441645.1 uncultured Acidobacteriota bacterium | reverse complement strand
CACCGTGGCGCCGAATTGTTCCAGTGCAATCTCGGTGTGGTCGCGGGTGCGGACGGGAACCTCAACCGAAGTGGTGCCCCGGGCGTGCAGGCCGGCCAGCAGCACGGCGGTCTTGACCTGGGCGCTGGCCAACGGGAGTTGATAATCAATCGCCGTCAGCGCGCCGCCGTGGATGCGCAGCGGAGGGCGCTCGCCGTCGCGGGCCACCAGCGTAGCTCCCATCAAGCGCAACGGCTCAATCACGCGCCGCATGGGGCGTTGCTGGAGCGAGGCGTCGCCGGTCAAGACCGACTCGAAGGGGTGCGCCGCCAGAACACCGGCGAGCATGCGCAGGGTCGAGCCGGAATTTCCGGCGTCGAGGTCAATCGCCGGCGCCACGAGACCCCCCAGGCCGCGGCCCTGGAGGCGAACCATGCGGCCGGCCTCACTGTCGGTGACCTCCACAACCACGCCGAGAGCCTCGAGGCAGGCGAGTGTGCGCTGGCAGTCCTCTCCCATGGAAAAATTGGCGAGTTCGGTCGTGCCTTCGGCGAGCGCGCCCAGCAGCGCCAGGCGGTGGGAAATGGACTTATCGCCCGGCAGCCGCGCCGAGCCGATCAAGCCCTCCGCCGGCTCTATCGTCCGCTCCCCCATAGCTCCGAAAAGTGTAGCACGTCCGCCGAAACCCGCCCGCGGCGCTCCGTTGCCTTCCCGCCTCCCTTCGCGCTAAGATGATTAGTTGCTCTGCGGTCAAAGCGTGGGGCGTGCAGGGGTTAACCTTGGTTCGGCGACGACTTGGTGTCGTTCTAATTCTAGGGATGTTGTGGGCGGCTGCGCCCACCATTGGACGTACGAGCGACATCCTTCCGCTTGATCAGGTGAGGCCCGGGATGCGGGGGACGGCCCGCACCATCTTTGCCGGGAAGGAAATTGAAAGTTTTGACCTGGAAGTGCTCGGGGTGCTGCGCGACCTGGTGGGGCCCGGGCAGCACGTAATTCTGGTCCGCCTGCTGGGCGAGAAGCCGAACTATACGGGCGTGGTGGCCGGCATGAGCGGCAGCCCGGTGTACATTGACGGCAAGCTGGTGGGCGCGCTCGCCTTCCGCTTCGGAATTTTCACCAAAGAACCCATCGGCGGCATCACGCCCATCGAAAGCATGCTGCGCGCCGCGCAGGAAGAACCCCCGGCCCTGGCCGCCGAGGCCGCGCCGCCGCGGCGTTACGCCCTGCCCCCGGAAACACTGACCCGGGCGGGAATCAGCTCGAACGAGCCTTACCTGGTGCCCATAGAAACGCCGCTGAGCTTCGTCGGTTTCCACCCGCAAGTCATCAGCCGCTTCGCGCCCGAGCTGGCCCAATACGGCCTGCTGGCGGTGCAGGGGGGCGGGATGGCCGCGGCCGGCGAGACCTCCTCGCTCGAGCCGGGCGGGGCGGTGTCGGCGGCGCTGGTCACCGGCGACATGAGCATCGCCGGCACCTGCACCATCACTCACCGCGAAGGCGACCGGCTCTACGCCTGCGGGCACTGGCTGCTCAACCTCGGCCAGGTGCAGTTGCCCATGGCCGCCGCCGAAGTGGTCACCACGGTGGCGTCCGACTACGACTCCTTCAAGATTGCCAACATCGGCGGGGTCATCGGCAGCTTCACCCAGGACCGCGCCAGCGCCATCGTGGGGCGGGTGGGCCCGGCGCCGCCCATGATTCCCGTCCAGCTCGACCTCGTCCACCGCGGGGGCACGAACCACTACCGGTACAAGATTTTCCAGCACCCCAAGCTTTCCCCGCTGCTGCTCACGGCCACCTTGTTCAACGGGCTCTTCACCAGCATCGAGGGGGGCGCCGAGCTGACCTATCGCGTCACCGGCCGCCTGGCGCTGCGCGGACACGCCGACGTGGTGCTCGACGACATGTTCAGCCCCACCGACAGCTTCTTCCCCGACGCCGCCTTCGTCGTCAACAACGTGGCCGAGAGCTTCCGCCAGGTGTTCACCAACCCCTATGAATCTCCCGCCATCGAAGGCATCCACCTGCGGGTCGAGCTGCTCCCCGACCGGCACACGGCCAGCATCGAAAACGCCTGGTGCGAGAAAAACGAAGTGCGGGCCGGCGAGACCGTGGCGGTGAAAGTGGTGCTGCAACCCTATCGCGGCGAGCGGCTGGTGCGGGAAATCCCGGTGACCATTCCCGCCCAGGCGGCCAAGGGGGATTTGCGCTTGCTGGTGAGCGACGCCACTTTGCTCAACGCCCTCACCCGCAGCCTGTATTTCGGGGGCTTTCGCGGGATGAATCCGCGGGTCAACAGCCTGGAGCAGCTCATCAGCCTGCTCAACCGCGAGCGGCGCAACGACCGCCTCTACGTCACCGTCTTCCAGCGCACTCCGACGCTGCTGGTGGAAGACAAAATCCTGCCCAGCGTCCCGCTCTCCGCCATCAACGTCCTCAATCAGAAGTCGGCCTCCACCCCGCCCGGCAGCACCCTGCTCTTCTTTGAGTCGATTCTGAACGAAGCCTCGGAACCGCTGGAGCAAGTCATCACCGGCAGCTACTGGCTGAGCGTGACCGTGCGCTGAATTCCTCGGAGATCGCCATGACTCGCAAAGGTCTTCTCATTGCCCTCCTCGCCGCGCTGGCCCTGCCGGCCGCCGGGGAAACCACGCGCTTCTGGCGCCAGGAAACCTTCGCCGATTTCGGCAAAGGAACGGCGCACGGCGTAGCATTGCGCAGCGACGGCGAGCTCCTGCTGGCCCCGCGCTTCCGCGAGGTGGCCGACCCCAACCTGGAATTCGTCTGGACGGTGGCCGCCGACGCCGCCGGCAACCTCTATGTGGGCGGCGGCAGCCCGGCCAAAGTGGTGAAAGTGGATGCGGCCGGCAAGAGCACCGTCATCTTCGAGTCGAAGGAGCTGGAGGTGCACGCGCTGGTCGCCGACCCCAAGACCGGCGCGCTTTATGCGGCCACCTCGCCCGACGGCAGTGTTTACCAAATCCCCGCCCAGGGCGAAGCGAAGGTGCTCTTCGAGCCCAAGACCAAGTACCTGTGGGACCTGGTCCGCCATCCCAGCGGCGCGCTCTACCTGGCGACGGGCGACAAAGGCCAGGTCTTTCGCATCACGCCCGACGGCAAGGGCGAGCTTTTCTTCACCAGCGAGGAAACCCACGTCCGCGCCCTGGCCCTTGACCCCAAAGGCATGCTCTATGCGGGCACGGAGCCCAACGGGCTGGTGCTGCGCCTCTCGCCAGAGGGCCAGGGTTTCGCCGTCTACGAAACCGACCGCCGCGAAGTTACCGCATTGAAGTTTGACGCCGCGGGGAATCTCTACGTGGCCGCCATCGGGCAGAAGCCCCCGCAACCGGGTGCTCCCGGCCGGCAACCCGGGATGGCGATGCCCGTGCCCCAGCAGACAGGAATGGAGGCGGCGATGGCCGCCGGAGCGGTGACGGTAATGGCGGCCGGGGGGGTGCTGACGCCGCGCCTGCCGCTGATGGCCACCGGCGGCAGCGATGTCTACCGCATCGCGCCCGACGGCTATCCGGAAACTCTGTGGTCGTCGGCGACAGAATTTGTTTATTCGCTTTCCTTTGACCCGCAGGGACGCGTGCTGGTGGGGACCGGCAACCAGGGCAAGCTGGTCGCCCTGGATTCATCGGTCTTATTCACCAATCTCGCGCAGGCCTCCACTCAGCAGCTCACCGCTCTGCTGCGGGCTCCGAACGGCACCGTCTATCTGGGCACGGCCAATCCCGGCAAGCTGCTGGCGCTCGGCCCGGAGCTGGAAAGCGAGGGCAGCTTCGAATCCAGCGTCTACGACGCGGAGATTTTCTCGCACTGGGGACGCATCTCCTGGCGCAGCCGCACCTCCATGCCCGCCGGCAGCGTCACGCTCTTCACCCGCACCGGGAACACCTCCGACCCGCAGAAAAACTGGAGCCCGTGGTCGGAGGGCTACACGGCGGCCGACGGCGTCCGCCTCACCAGCCCCCCGGGGCGGTTCGTGCAGTGGAAAGCAGTGCTGCGCGGAGTGGGTCCGAACACGCCCGAAGTGGGTCCGAACACGCCCGGTCTTTCCGCTGTTTCCCTCGCCTACCTGCGCCGCAATATCGCCCCCGTGGTAGAAAAAATCATCGTGCAGGCTCCGGGGGTCGGCATCCGCGCGCTGCCGCAAGGGGTGCAGCCGAGCGAGCCGGTGCAGCTCGAGCTGCCGCCGCCCACCAACCGCCAGGCGCGCAACGGAGCGGCCATTTTCCAGCAGCCGCAGGGGTCGCCACAGCGCATGGAACCTCCTCCGCAGGGGATGACCGACCCCAGCGCGCGCAGCATGCTCTGGAGCGCCGACGACGATAACGACGACACGCTCGAATACTCGGTCTATTACCGCGGCGAGGTGGAAACCCGCTGGAAGCTGATGAAGGACAAGCTGACGGAGCGCTTTTACACCTGGGACGCCGCCACGCTGCCCGACGGCGCCTATACCATCAAAGTCGTGGCTTCCGATGCGCCGTCCAATCCAAGCGATATGGCGCTGACGGGTGAAAACGTCAGCGACCGCTTCGAGGTGGATAACACCCCGCCACGCCTCGATGAATTGGCGGCCACCGCCCACAGCCGCACGGTGGAAGTGAGCTTTGTGGCCCGCGACTCCTACAGCCCGCTCAAGAAAGCCGAATACTCGCTCAACGCCGGAGACTGGAAGCCGCTCTTCCCCGTCGAGGCCACCACGGACTCGCGGGAGCACCGCTACCTGTTTCGTCTCGAGGGGCTGGAGGCGGGCGAGCACACGGTGGTGGTGCGCGTCTACGACCGCTTCGACAACCCCGCCCTGGCCAAAACCACCTTCACGGTGAAGTAGGGCTGCTCGAGTCTGCGCGCGCGGCGGCGAGCGCCCGACGGACGGCCTCGACCAGCACCTCGGACCGGAAGGGTTTCTGCAAGAAGACGGTGTTTTTCTGGGGCACGCCGTGATTGAGCAGGGTGTCGCCGGCGTAGCCGGACATGTAAAGAACCCGGGTATGCGGCCGAAGGCGACCCACGCGCTCGGCCAACTCCGGCCCGCTCATTCCCGGCATCACCACGTCGGTCAGGAGCAGATCGATGGGCTTGGCGTAGCGCTGGGCCAGCGCGGCGGCCTCGGCGGGGGTGCGCGCCGCGAGCACTTTGTAACCGGCCATCTCGAGATGCTGCCGGACAGGCTCGAGCACGCCCTGGTCATCCTCGGCAAGCAGGATGGTTTCCCAACCGAGAGGAGGCGAAGGATTAACCGGGACGGCGGGCGGCTCTTCAACCGCTTCCTCCACTCGCGGGAGGTAGATCATGAACCGGGTGCCGAGGTTGCGCTGGCTCTCCACCACCACGTAGCCGCCGCTCTGCTTCACCACCCCGTAGACCATGGCCAAACCCAAGCCGGTGCCTTTGCCCTGCTGCTTGGTGGTGAAGAAGGGTTCGAAAAGATGTTCCAGAACCTCCTCGTCCATTCCCGCCCCTGAATCGGAGACGGCCAGCAAAACATAGCGGCCCACCGGCACGAGGTCGTGGCGAGTGGCGAGCGCGCGGGGCAGCTCGAGGTTGGCCGTCTTCAGCCGGAGCTGGCCTCCCCGAGGCATGGCGTCGCGAGCGTTGACGGCCAGGTTGAGAAGGACTTGCGCGAGCTGCGCCGGGTCAGCCTTGACATTCGCCAAGCTGGGATCGAGTTCGCTCGAGAGCTCAATGTCCTCTCCGATTAACCGCCGCAGCATTTTTTCCGTCTCGGCGACGGTTTCATTCAAGTTCATCACTTTCGGGGCCAGTACTTGCTTGCGACTGAAAGCCAGTAGCTGGCCAGTCAGAGAAGCCGCGCGTTCCGCGGCAGCAAGAATTTTTTCTGCCCAGTCCTGGGCGGGATGCGCAGGGTCGAGGTTGGCCAGCAAAAGCTCGGTGTAGCCCAACAGGCCGACGAGTAGGTTGTTAAAGTCATGGGCCACGCCGCCCGCCAGCCGTCCCACGGCGTCCATCTTTTGGGCCTGGCGGAGCTGGGCTTCGAGCGCGCGCTGCTCGGTGATGTCCCGATAGAGCACAAAGCTGCCCCGCTGCTGGCCATCCACCAGAAAAGGCCCGCCGTACAACTCCACCTCAATGTGCGTGCCATCTTTCCGTCGGCGGTGCGTGGTGACGTGCACCACCTCGCCGGCCAAGCCGCGCTGATAAAATTCCTTCGGCTCGGACGGGCGCTCCTGGGGCGCCAGCCACTCAGCGAGGTCCCGGCCGATAATTTCTTCGCGCGTGTACTGGAACATCCGCTCAAAGGCCGGGTTGCAGAGCTCGACGCGGTTCTGACTGTCGAACACCACGATGCCGACGGGCGAGTGTTCAATCAGAGCGTTCAAGTAAGCCGTGGCCTTCTCCAGTTCGGCGGTGCGTTGGCGTACCCGGCGCTCCAAGTCCTTTTGCAACTCTCTCAGCGCCTTTTCCGCCCGCTTGTGCTCGGTGATATCAAGGGCATGAGCCAGCACGTAGGGTGGCTTCCCGGCCTCGTCGTAGCGCGCGTTGCGGTACATCCAAATCCGCTTCCTTCCCTCGCGGGTCAGAAGCTCGATCTGCCCGCTGACGGCGGGCTCGCGCGCGATGCGCCGCAAGTACTCGGCAAACTGGCGCCGGGCGGAGGGAGGCAGAAACTCCTCCAGGCTCCGCCCCATCATGTCGCCGGGCTGGTAGCCGAGCCGGTGAGCAGCCGCCGGGTTAATGAGTTGGACCCTCCCCTCGAGGTCGTGGACACAAATCAATCCCAGGCTGTTTTCGACCAACTGCCGGTATTGCTCGAGAGAGAATCCCTCGAGCCCCGGCTGCGGGCTGCTTCGGTTGATCTCTTGCGGGTTGCCATCGGTGGGTTTCATCGCTGGTTCCTCCCAAAACTTTGGGATGGTTGGAAGCCGCCCGAGGGTAAGAAGGCAATAGACGAATCGCCGCAGACTGCCACACCGGCCCGCTCCCACCCCGAAGAGGGGGCGGCGAAGGCCTCAGCAGTCGGGCTGCTTCCTAACGGAGTTTGTTTTCCGCTTCCGCTCCTAGAAGGCGGCGGCGAAGGTTAGTGGCAGGTGAGTCTGTAAGCCGGATTCTGTTCCCCGTGCCGTGCGGACGGCGCGAGGCGGCGATCATTCCTCTGGGCGACCTACCCGGGAGTCACGGTCTTGCGACCTTGGGCCGGGCTGGCCCTCCTCCCCTATTCGGTCTTGCTCCGCGTGGGGTTTGCCGTGCCCCCGGCCTCACGGCCGGGGCGGTGGGCTCTTACCCCACCGTTTCACCCTTGCCTCTGGGGCGTCGTCCCGGGTGTTACCCGGGACGCGTCCGTTTCCGGACCGAGCCCGCCAGGCGGTCTCTTTTCTGTGGCACTGTCCGTCCCCGGTTGATGTAGCAACCGAGGCCTCCGCTTAATCCCGACCCCGCAAAGCAAGGGAGGGATTGCGCGGAGCACGCTGCCCTGGGAGTCCGGACTTTCCTCCCCGATACGGCTGCTCATCGCCGCCTATCGGAGCGATCACCCGACTCACCTGCCACCCCGATTATACCCCGAGAAAGCGCCAGCGCCAAACGGCCCGCCCACTGATTCACCGCCCGTACTGGACTCGGCAAGACGTCTCCCAGAAGGCGCCGAGGCTCGTGGCCTCTTCTTCAATCGCGGCTCGAAGAGCTCTGGATGGTTTAGCGAAAAGCTCCATCTTCAGAAGCGATTCCTTTCCACCCCGCGCCAGGGACCATGTGCCGACGACTTTCCCGTCCAGCAATACCACCGGTGAAATCCATCCCGCCCCCCGATACACTCGTTTGTAATAACGATCGTCCACTAAGTGGTCTTTCTCCACGTGGCCCAGTAAGTACGGATCAAAACTGGGCAAGAGCCGCAGAACCGCCTTCCTCGGAGCACTGTTGGCCGCCTGCTGGTAGTCTTGGCGGAGAAGCCAGCCCTTGCGGCCTTCCACCGAAACTTCGACCATTTCGTCCTGTAGGGAGTCCCACGCGGGCCGCGCCTCTTTGACCGCCATCCCCGCCCAGCGGGAAAAATCGCGCAGGGTGGCCGGCCCATAGGCCTTGAGATAGCGGCGCACGAGAAGCTGTTGAGCCTCGCGATCGCCGACTTCCTTCTGTTTGGGCAGCCATTGGTCGGCTCGCACAAAGGTCGCTTCCGCTCCGCGCTCCGGGCCGTAGCAAATCAGGCCTTCCACCATCGCTTGCCGGACCACGCCCCACCAGCTCAGCTCAAACCAGGGCTTCGCCTTCTTCCCCAGTATTCCCCGGGACAGAACTGCTTGCGTTAATTCGCTCCGGGTCATCGGCGCGCTTCGGAGCACCTCAACGACCGCTTCCGTCACAGCGTCGGCCTCCTTGGGGCTGACACCGGAGCGGGCCATGATGCGGCGCATGGCCCCCAAGCGGCTGGCTCGAAGAGCGCGAATGTAGAGGAGCCAATCGCCCGCCGCCAGCAGATGCAGCGTCCCGCGCATGCAGGAGGTTTTGACCAGCGTCCGCCGTTCCCACAAGGCCGAGCGCATCTCAGCTCGCGTCAGCTCGTGCCTCCGGGCCCACAACGCCATCTCGGCAGCGCTCATCACTTGAGCCTGGAGGCCGCACACATCGCGGCTGAGGGAGGCCGGATTCGCCCGGCCTTTATCAAGGAGGTGGTGGCGGCCGAGTCGGAATCGAGCCACCTGAGCCCAAGTAAGACGTTGCATGGTCTAAAAGCCGGCTAAGGCACGACAGGGTCGTCGGGGCCCGCGGCCTGGCCGCGCCGGGCGCGGACAACGCCGGTCTGGTCGGAGTAGTAGAAAAGTTCTCCGCTGGCGCCGGGGGCGAGGGGCTCGGCGGTCAAGCGGTAGCTTTTGAACAACTGCACAGTCGCCGCCCAGCGCTGGTCGGCCTGACCGGGCTGATAGCGGAAGCGGTAGCCGGCAAGCTCGACGCTATCCTTCGCCATCCGAGAGTCCAGCAACCGCGCCCGTTCCGGAGGCCCGCTCTCCGGGCGGCCTTCTTCCCCGCCCCGCAAGCGCTCGAGCGAGCCCGGGTAGCCTTCGAACCTCTTGTGGTAGGCCTCGAGCACACGATTGAGATCAGTCAGAATCCTGCGCGCGTTGCGTTCGTTCCTTTGCTTCCAGGTGCTTGCAAAGTGCGCGCGAAATAGTAGAGGCCCACGAGGGCCACAAGGCTCAGAACGGCTGCCACGATAAACCGGCGCAGTCTCGGATCCGAAGCCATAGTGTTTCGACTCAACTCTTGCCCACGAGGCGGGCGAACTGCCCCTCATCAAGAGCAGGGACGCCGAGCGCGCGGGCTTTGTCGAGTTTTGAGCCTGGCTCAGCGCCCACCACCACATAACTGGTTTTCTTGCTGACGGAATCGATTACTTTGCCGCCTTGCGATTCGATCAGGGCTTTGGCGTCCTCGCGGCTCCAGCGCGCAAGCACCCCCGTAAGCACAAAGATTTTGCCGGCCAGCTTCGTGTCTTTGGGCGCCTGACGTTCTGCGGTGAAGCGCAGCCCGGCTTTGCGGAGTTTTTCCACGAGCTTGCGGTTGGCGGCCTCGGAGAAGAATTCCACGATGCTTTCCGCCACCTTGGGGCCCACCTCCGGCACCTCGGTCAGCTCCTCGACACTGGCTTTGGCCAACTTGTCGAGCGAACCGAAGTGCTCGGCCAGCAACTGCCCGGTGCGCTCGCCCACGAAGCGAATCCCCAGGGCAAAAATCAGCCGCGCCAGGCTGTTTTTCTTGCCGGCCTCGATTTCCTCCAGTAGGTTCTGGGCGGATTTTTCCGCCATGCGCTCGAGGTTCGACAGGGTTTCGAGGTCGAGGCGGTAGAGGTCGGCGACGTCTTTCACCAGGCCCTTGCTCACCAGTTGATCCACCAACTTGTCGCCCAGGCCGTCAATGTTCATGGCGTGGCGGCTGGCGAAGTGCAGCAGCGACTCTTTCCGCCGCGCCGGGCAGCCGGCGTTCACGCAGCGGTAGGCGACCTCGCCCTCGGCCTTGTGGATGCGGCTCTGGCACTCGGGACAGTGGCTCGGCATGCGGAAAGGTTTTTCCTCGCGGCCGTGCTTCACCACTTTTACCACGTGCGGGATCACCTCGCCCGCCCGCTCCACCACCACCGTGTCGCCGACATGCACGCCCAGCCGCTCCACCTCGTCCATATTGTGCAGGGTTGAATGGCTGACCGTCACGCCCCCGACTTCCACGGGTTCCAGGTCAGCCACCGGCGTCAGCGTGCCGGTGCGGCCCACCTGCACGCGGATA
>CAYTXK010000055.1:0-10248 GCA_964441645.1 uncultured Acidobacteriota bacterium | reverse complement strand
GATGCGATGCCCCCACCACAGTTGCCGGGAAATGCACCAGTCGTGGATGTTTTCGAGCCAGTCGAGATACACCTTCTTCCAATTCTCCGGCACGATGGGGATAAGCCCGTCGCGCACCACTTCGAGCGCCGGCTCGGCCAGCGGCTTCATCTGGCAGAACCACTGCACGGAAACGCGCGGCTCGATCGGCGTCTTGCAGCGCTGGCAGAGGCCCAGGGCGTGGCGGTAGGGTTCGACTTTTTCCAGCAAGCCCTGCTTCTGCAAGTCGGCGACGATGCGCTTGCGGGCGTCGAAACGGTCGAGGTCGCGGTAGATCCCGGCGTTGTCGTTCATCCGCCCGCCGTCGTCCATGACGTCAATTTCCGCCAGCTGGTGCCGCTGGCCGGCTTCGAAGTCCTTGGCGTCGTGCCCCGGCGTGACTTTCACGGCGCCCGTGCCGAAGGCCGGGTCCACGTAAGCATCGGCCAGGATAGGAATCTCCCGGTTCATCAACGGCAGCAGCGCCCGCCGCCCCACCAAGTGCTTGTGGCGCTCGTCATCGGGGTGGACGGCCACGCCGGTGTCGCCCAGCATGGTTTCCGGGCGCGTGGTGGCGACCGTCACGAAGTACTCCGTACCGACTACCGGGTACTTGATGTAGTAGAGCTGGGCCTCGCGCTCGCTGTGCTCGACTTCCAAATCGCTCAGCGCCGTCCGGCAGCGCGGGCACCAGTTGACGATGTAGCGCCCGCGGTAAATCAACCCCTCGTGGTAGAGCCGCAGGAAGGCCTCCAGCACCGCGCGGTAGAGCGGCGGGTCGAGGGTAAAGCGCTCGCGCGTCCAGTCGCAGGACGTTCCCAGGCGCACCATCTGCTGCTTGATGGTGTCGCCGCTGGCGGCCTTCCACGCCCACACCCGCCGCTCGAATTCCTCGCGCCCCATCTCTTGCCGGGTAAGTTTTTCCTTGGCCAGCTCGCGCTCCACCACCACCTGCGTGGCGATGCCGGCGTGGTCGGTGCCCGGCAGCCACAGCACGCGGTAGCCCTGCATCCGCCGCCAGCGCATCAGGATGTCAATCTGGGTGTGCTCCAGCATGTGGCCCATGTGGAGCGAGCCGGTGACGTTGGGCGGCGGGATGGCGAGCGCGTAGGTCCCGCGAGCAGGGCGAGCGGTACCCTGAGCCTGCTGGCCCTGAGCTCCGTCGAAGGGTCGAAGGGTCTCCGCCACCTCGGGCGTAAACAGCTTTTCTTCCACCCAGGCCTGCGCCCACTGCGGCTCAATCGAGCCGGGCTCGTAGGCTTTGGGGATGTCGGGCTCTTTCACGATTCGTTCAGCAGGTTCGCGCGAGCCCGATTCGGGCGAGCGCGGATCGAACCCAGCCAGTATACGGCAAGGGCGCGCGAATCCGGAAGCGTGCGCCCTCACAGGTGTAAGATGGCTGCCCGGGGTCGCGGGCCGAACCCCGAGGCCTCCAGCAGAGGCAAAGAAATGTTCATTGGACATTACGGGGTCGCCTTCGCCGTCAAGAGCGCCGAGAAGCGGATTCCTCTCTGGCTTCTGTTTCTCGCCGTCCAGTTCGTGGATGTGCTATGGGGCGTGCTCGTCTTGCTGGGCGTGGAGAAGGCCCGGATCACACAGGAGTACCGAGGCTCGCTTCCCCTCGATCTGTATTACATGCCGTACACGCACAGCGTGCTAGCGGCAATTGTTTGGTCAGTCGTCGCCTACCTGGCATACCGGTTGTTCGCCTCGAAGACTGGGCCATCCGCACACAGAGTGTCTCTTCTGGTTGCTCTGGCGGTGCTCTCGCACTGGACTCTTGACTGGCTGGTGCACCGGCCGGATCTGCCGCTCTACGACGATGCCCACAAGATGGGTCTGGCGTTGTGGAACTATCCGCTCTGGGCGCTGGCGCTCGAGAGTGGGATTTATTTTGGCGGCCTGTGGTTCTATCTTCGCGGCGCATCCGCGGCGACGTTTGCGGGAAAATATGGACTGGCGATTCTCGGAGCGGCGATTCTGGCGATCCAGGTGATCGTTTTCTGGTGGCCGGTTTTGCCCAGCGCGAACATTGCGGCGGTGGTTTTCCTTGCCGGCTATCTCCAGCTGGCCGCCGCCGTCAACTGGCTGGAGAAGAAGAGGACTGGCTAGGCGGCGAGACCCAGCCGGCGCAGGAGGTCCTGGAAGCGATGGTCAGAGTGGAAGGGATCGAAGCGCGAATCGGCGTTCACCAATGCCAGCCAGGTGGACCGTTCTTCATAGGCTTTTTCCAGCCAGGTGAAAACGGCCTCCTTTTCACCCAAGCCTGCGTGGATGACGGCGAAATCATAGGCAGAGACGTAGCGTTGTTGCGAGAGTTTTTCCAGCTCAGATAGCATCGTGCGCGCTTGTTCGGTTTCACCCGCCACGGCGTAGCCGTGCCCTAGACCGGCGAGATAGCGGGGACCGTTGCCGGAGAGAGGCACGGCCTTGCCCAGCGCTTCGAGGGCTTCTTGGTGCTTTCCCTTTTCTCCCAAGGCCCACCCGAGCCAGAGGTAGGCCGGGGCGAAGTGTGGGTCAAGTTCAAGCGTTCTGTCGGTGCGCTGGATGGCCTCGTCGTACTGTCGCGCCAGCAAGTAAATCACGGCACCGCTAGAATTCATCACCAATGAAAGCGGGTCGAGTTCCAGCGTCCGCTGCACCCGGGCGAAAGCCTCCGCATGCCTCCCCTGATACACCAGGAGGTGTGAATACCACTGGTGCGCAGTGGTATATCCGGGGTTCAACTCGATGGCGCGCCGGAGTTCCCGCTCGCCCGCCGCCCAGTTCCGCTCGTAGGCGAATTGGACCCAGCCGCGGGCGGCGTGGCCTTCGGCAAGATTCTCATCAATCTCCAGTGTCTTGGTTGCGGCGGTTCTGGCCTTGGGCGAGGCCTCCTGCGGCGCAGCCACGCCCCAGAATCCCATCATGTTGTAGCACTCGGCCACGCCGGCGTGGCTGAGGGCGTAGCTTGGGTCTTTGGCCAGTGCCTGCTCGAAAAGCTCCAAGCCTTTCTTCATCCCCTCTTCCGTTCGTTTGTTCCAGTGCAGGCGACCGCGCAGGTAGGCTTCGTAGGCAGCGGGATTGACCAGCCGACCGCTCGCCAGCCGGGCGTGTTCCTGCGGCGTTAGCTTCACCTGAATCTCGTGGACAATGGCGCTCGCCACCTCCGCTTGCAGCAACAGAACGTCGGTCAGGTCGCGCTCGTACTCTTGGGCCCAGAGATGGCGATCGGTGGAGGCGTGGAGCAACTGCGCGCTGATACGAACTCGCTTCCCCGCGCGCGCTACCGCCCCTTCGACGATGGCATCCACGTTGAGCTCCCGGGCGATCTGCGGCAGCGGCTTGTTCTTGCCCTTGTACGCCATCACCGAAGTCCGCGAAATCACCCGCAGGGCGCTGATCTGCGCCAGCCGGGTTATCAAGGCGTCGGTCATGCCGTCGACGAAGAAATCCTGTCCGGGGTCGCCCGTTAGGTTCTCCAGCGGCAGCACGGCGAGGGACTCGATGCGCAAGCGGGGCGACGGCTCGCTCACCGGCTCCACCGGCGCGAGGAAGCGGTAGCCGCGACGGGGCAGGGTTTCGATGAACCGCGGCTTGTCGGCGGAATCGCCCAGCGCGTCGCGCAGCCGCTTGATGGCGCTGTTGAGCCCGGCCTCGAAGTCCACGAAGGTGTCTTCCGTCCAGAGTTTCTGCCGCAGCTCTTCGCGCGGCACCAACTCGCCGGGGCGCTCCAGCAGTAGGGCCAGGACGTGGAAGGACTGGTCGGCCAGTTTGACCTTCAGGCCGTGGCGGCGCAGCTCGCCGGAGCGGAGGTTGGCCTCGAAGTCACCGAAGCGAACCGAGTGCCGAGCTTGGGCAGGAGAGGCCATCGTAGAGCAACGGTGGCAATAGTTTATCAATAGGGCGGGCGCAAAGCTAGCCGCGCGGCGGGGCAAGCTGTACAAGCCCTTTCGCTTGTGAGAGTTAGCCGGTTAGATGAATTCCAGTCAAGGGTCAGCCTCCGTCTATTGAACCCACCGTCCTTCTGCGCGAGAGTCGGCGCGTGCGAACCAATAGTCACAGGGGAGGACAACATGAAACACCAATTCATGAAAGTGTTCGGTAGGGCAATCTGCGTTGGGGTCTTGTTGCTCGGCTTGGGCGCTCTGCAAGCCGGGGCGCAGCAGTTCTCCGACTGGTCGGCGCCGGTCAACCTGAATCTGCTGCCGAATCAGACGACGCCGATCAACACAGCCTCCGACGACCAGCACATGGCTATCTCCAAGGACGGGCTGAGTCTCTATTTCGCTTCCAACCGCGCCGGCGGCTGTGGAGATTTTGACATCTGGGTGACGCAGCGCACCAGCGTGGACGACCCGTGGGAGGAGCCGTCTAACCTCGGGTGCACGATCAATTCCAGCGTTAGAGACTTTGCGCCCAATCTAACCACCGACGGCCATCTGCTCTTCTTCCACAGCTTCCGCGCCAACGATAATTGCGGTGGCGGCGACATCTATTACGCGCATCGCAAGAATCGCCGTGACGACTTGGGCTGGGAAGCGCCGCAGAACCTCAACCGCTTCGGGCGGGATCCGGAAGCGAGCCTTATCTGCGGAGGTATTGGCGACTTCAACGTTGTCAACACCCCCAACACTGACGCCGGGCCCAACCACTTTCAGGACGAGGCGACGGGAGGGACTGTGCTGTACTTCACGCGCAGCGACCAGCCGACAACGGTAGGCGATTTCGATATCTATGTAACCCGATTGATGGAGGACGGCACCTGGGGAGAGGTCGAGCGGGACAATGAGCTCAGCATGGTGGGCTTCCGCGACACCCGCACCGCCATCCGCCGTCGCGACGGCCTGGAAATGATTCTGTCCACGGAACGTCCGGGCGGTCTGGGGTCTCCAGCGCGGGACTTGTGGGTGTCTACGCGAGCAAGTACCCAAGATCCGTGGTCCACTCCCGTCACTCTGGAATCGACGGGTTCGGCAGTGAATAGCACTGCTCTCGACGGCGCGCCCGCGCTTTCCTGGGACGGCACCGAGCTCTACTTCTTCTCCGCTCGCGCCGGCGGGGCGGGCGGCACCGACATCTACCGGAGCACGCGCACCAAGCTCACCGGCCCGCAGTAGCGAGGCGAGCAAAGAGACAAGACAAAAGGAGACTGACAATGAAACGAGCCAAGAATTACTTTCTGGTAGTGGCGGCGCTGGCAACGGCCACGCTGACCGTAGTCCTTACCGATGCCGGCCAGGTGGCGGCCCAGGCGGTAAAGACGCAGTTCGTTAAGGTCATCAACACGACTGACGAGCCGGTGCCGACGCTAGCCCAAGGCACCACCAACGTCGCCGGCACCGTCGGCATCACCGGCACGCCCACCGTGAACGCTCAACAAAGCGGGTCTTGGACCGTGGGGATCACTGGAACGCCGACGGTGGGCCTGGCCGGCGGTTCGAGCATTCTGGTTGATAACAACGCGGCGAACCCCGTACCGGTGCGCGATGTGGACAACCCCGCCCGGCAGCCCTTCCAGGCTTCTGGATCGACGGTCGTAAATGCGGGTTTTGATGACTCTTGCCGTTTTGGCCTTCTCACCCTCACCACGGTCCCCGCGATGAAGCAGCTCGTCATCGAGGATGTCTCCTTTTGGGGTGGCCTACCGGCTGGTCAAAGATTCCTTCAGGTGACCGTTAATAACACGGCTGGAGGCACGCCAATGCGGCATTACCTCCCTGTAGCCCTGCAAGCGACGGACATCAGCGGCACCTTCGACGCCTTTGCCGCCAGCCAGCCAGTGCGGTGGTATGCGGACCCCGAGACAGACGTCTTTGCTTGTTTCGTGCGCAACGCCACCGCGGGGACAGGGAGCGCGCATTGGACTATCTCCGGTTACCTGGTGGATGTTCCCTAGCGGTGCTTCCGCGCAAAGGGTGTGCGAAAAAGGATGACACAAAGAAGTGAGGGGAGGAAACAGCCATGGCACCAGTCGTTCGTGTAACCAACGTTGAGGAGCTTTACGCGGCGGTGAACAACCCCGCCAGTGAAGAAACCATCATCGAGCTGGCGCGAGGGGAGTACAAGTTGACGCCGCTCGATCCCCAGGGGAAACCGAGGCCCAACCGCGGGAGCTTGATTCTGCCTGCCCGCTCAGCCCTTCGGGGCCAGAACCAATACAAGGATGCGGATGGGGATGGCGTCTGGGACTCGCTGGACCCAAAGGCGCCGGACATCTATGCCATACCTGCTAGCGAGACGATCCTTAACGCCGAACTGCTCGTGGGACTCACCGGCGACGACAACGTAATCTCCCTCGGTCTCGACAACCAGGTGGAACGCCTAACGGTCAAGAACAATACCCAGGCTGGGGCGCTCATCGGCGTGACCATCAAGGGGCCCGATGGTGGACTGCGGGGGAAGGTCAAAGACTGCATCGTCGAAGGCGGCCAAAGGGGTATCCGCGCCCAGCATCCCAACGAAGGCTTTTCCGGGCTCGAATCCCACGCCGTCTTTGAGGGAAACATCTCCCGGCGTCACTTTGGCGGCTTTAACTTCGGAATCCAGGTTCAGAACGTGAAGGTAACCGACGCGAGATGGAAGGTTGTTCTTCGGCGGAACCGCTGCTACGGGAGCCGTTTCGGGCTCTTCGTGGTTAACCTCTCCTGCACGCAGGCGCGGCTGTTCATTGAATCCCAGGGCAACATCTACGAAAGGAACGCGGTCGGATGCATCCTCCATGCCGGCCGGGACGCCGCGGGCCAGGGGTTCCTCACCGGGAGCAACGACAACGAGCTTCACTTCGACTCGAAAGGCGATGCCATCTGGAACAACAGCGGCGACCCGGGACCACTGCGCACCGGCGGGGGCGTCGATGCGCGAGCGGCTTGGCGGACGAAGGAGGCAGCGGAGACCAGCTCGAACAACCGGCTCCGGCTCCAGTTCCTGGGCACTCGCTTCGTGCAGGGCTCGGGAAGCGAGAACCTGGCGTTCCAAGACGGACGGAGAGACTTAACACTTTTCGGAGCCATCGGGTTAGAGGGGGTCAAGAAGTTTTTCCCAGGAAGCGGTAATGGAGCTGAACTGCTCATCCGGAACTCGCAAAGCGACGGCGCGCCAAAATCATTCCTGGTTGTTGACAGCGACCCGCCAGCGCCCAACCAGGTGACGGTGATTGGCTCCGACCAAGCCATAGAGTCCGCCAACCTGGATGTTGCGATTCCGGCCTAGAGCTTACGAGGCGCTGCCGAGGGCTCGGGCCAAGCTCACCGGCCCGCAGTAAGAAGCACGGTACCTGAATCGGCCAGCTGAATATGCGGCGGGACTAGTGCCGTTCCAACTGTTCTTGACTACGAGCGTACGGCTTTCTGCGCGCGTTCTCTGCGAGAAGCTGTCGTGCAGAATTTTATATGGAAGAAGTTGGAACGGTATTAGTGGCGGAGTTTTTCGCGCAGCAGGGCTTCGGCCAGCGGCCGCACAATCTCCCGCGCGATGGTTTCCATCACCTGCGGCGAGAGGCGTTCCAGGACCTTATTGACCACGTCTTCGACCACCGCGGGATCCATCGGAGCGGCAGCGCCCCCCGGCAAGGCTTCGTGCAGCTCGGCGGCTACCACTTCATCGCGGGCCATCGCCTCGGCGGCCGTGGCTTCTTCAATGATTTCCGCCGGCGCCAGCTCCACCTCGCCTTCAGCCGCCGTCACCGGGCCCCCGAAGGCGGCGGCAAACTCCGCGGCCGGATAAGCCCGCGCCCCGGACGCCGCCGGCGCGCCCGCCACTTCTTCCACCGCGGCCGGAGGCGCTTCTTCCACCACCGCGGCGGGAGGAGCTTCTTCGCTCATGCCTTTCCACTGGCTGTCCCAGCCTTCGCCGCCCGCCGGGGGAATCGGCGGCGCGCCCGGCTCGGGCCCGGTCATTTCCCAGGCCGCGGCCAGCTCGGGCTTCTCGATGATACGGGTCTCTTCCATTTCCTTTTGCGCCTTGATTTCGTCCATGCGCTTCTTGAGCTCAGCCGCGGTGGTGAGCATGGTAGCCCCGGTAAGGTCAACCGACTCCGCGGGCGCCGGCGGCTCAGCGGGAGCGGCAGTGGGCGGAGCGGCTTCGCCCACCATATCGGCAAAGCCGACCGAGGCCTGCCCCTCGAAGCTCACCGGAGGCCGTGCGGTAGCGTACATCTCGGGTTCGGGCTCCGCCGCGGCAGCGGCTTCCTCGGAAGGCACGGCGGCCGCAAACTCATCAATCGGGGGCGCGGGCTTAGCCGCCAGCATTTTGTCCAGATGCCCTTTGATGGTGGCCAGCACCGCCTGCTCGGAGCCGGCGATGGGTTTCTCCACCTTGCCATCGGCGCCCACGCGCTTGGCCTCTTTTTCGTCGTAGGGCTCCATCTTGCTCGCCAGCAGCAGCACGATGGTGTGGGCGAATTCCTCGCGGGTCTTGATGTAGTCGCAGACTTCGTAGCCGGTGCGCACCGGCATGAAGGTATCGGCCAGCACCAGGTCGGGCTTGAGGTTGGCCAGTTGGCGCACGGCGTGCTCGCCGTTCGAGACCGTGGTCACCTCCACGCCCAGCGGACTGAGCAGGCGCGTGAGTTCCTTCTGGATCTTCAGGCTGTCGTCGGCGATGAGAACCTTGCCCGGCACCTCTCCCCCTTAACCGGCCAGTGGGTCTCGCAGATGGGGGGATGCTAAACGCGCCGCCCCCATTAGTCAAGCGCGGAAAGATTGGACCGTGCGGGAGCGGCCTACGGCCAGGGGACGATTTTGCGCCAGAAGGACTTCTTCTTCTTGGGCGGCGGCGGGGCCTGCGCGGGGGCGGCCTGTCCTTCGGCATTCGCGGCTGGCTGACCGGAAGCACTGTTTTCCCCCGGCGGCGCAGCCGCCCCTCCGGGGGCCGACCCCACCGTGGTGGCTTGAACGTTAGCCTCCGAGGCAGCTTTCTGCAAAACCGTCAGCGGCGCGGGCGGCAGCTTGGGCACTTCCTGCGGCGCCTCGAGCGGCGGCGGCCCCAGGCGCGCCGCGGCCGAAGAAATGTCAGGCTTGTTGCTGAACAGGCCAAACAGCGTGAACATCTGCCCCAGCAAGCCGGGGCTGTCTTGCTTCATCTCCAGGCTGACCGGCTGCACGGTTTGGGCGCGGGCCAGCAGCACCGGGTCGGGGTCGGGGATGGACTCGCCCAGGCGAGCCAGCGCCTCCTTGGCCTCGGGGGCGTATTTACTGTCGGGGTGCTCGCGCACCAGGCGGGCGTAAGCCTCGGCCGCGCGTTTGGGCTCAGGGCTCCACAGCGCCGAAAGCTCCTGTTCGTAGCTCTGCCCCAGCATCCACAACGACTGGTCGCGGTTGCTGTGGTTGGGGTAGCGCTCGATCACGCTGGTCAGGCGCTGGGCCGCCGCCCGCCAGACCTGCCGCTTGTAATAAAAATAGGCAACGCGGAACTCCCCTTCCGCCAGCACTTCCTGCACGGCAATCAGCTTCTTTTCTCCGTCGGCGGCGTATTCGCTCTGCGGGTAGTTCAGCAGCAGGAGCTGGAGTTCGCGCTCGGCCCGCACGCCATAGACGCGCTCGCGGTCCGGCTTCTCCAGCCGCCGGTAATTGCACAGCGCGGCGCGGTACTGCGCAAACGCCGCTTCCGGCGCGTTGGGAAAGAAAGTGATGAAGTCTTTGTACTCGACCTCCGCCCCCGTCAGCGCGCTCGTGGTTCCTTCCTGAAAGTAGGAGTCGGCCACCGCCAGCTTGGCCGCCGGCAGGTATTCGCTGTCGGGATAAGTGTTGATCAACGTCTGCAAGGTCAGCCGCGCCACATCGAAGCGCTTGTTCTTGATGTCCTCCACCGAGGCGTCGTAGAGCAGCTTGTCGGGCTCAGCCGACGAGGAAATGTCCGGGGGCTCGTGCTTGTGGGCGTGGCAGGCCGCCAGCGCCACCGCGGCCAGCGCCGCGAGAGCTAGGAAGGGTGTCGGCTTAGGCTTCATCGGAACCAGCGCTCGGTCAGACTTTTTCCGCCAGGGCCAGCGCCGCCGCCCGTTGCAGCTCGGCGAAGCGCTGCGCCACATCCGGAGCCTGAAAGATGGATGTCCCTGCCACCACAATGTCCGCTCCGGCGCGAACCACATCCCCTATATTCTCTACTCCAATCCCGCCGTCTACTTCAAGGCGGAAGTCGCCGCCGTTGTCGGCGCGCCAGGCGGCCAGTTGCGTCAGCTTGCTGAGCGTCCCCGGCAGGAATTTCTGCCCGCCAAATCCCGGGTTGACCGACATCACCAGCACGAAATCCACC
>CAYTXK010000054.1:5120-10256 GCA_964441645.1 uncultured Acidobacteriota bacterium | reverse complement strand
GGCGCATTTCCAGGTCATCCATGTGGCCAGGGCCTTGACCTCATCCAGGGTCACGTTGGGGTGATAGCGGATGCCTCCCTTGGCGGGGCCGCGGGCGATGTTGTGCTGGACGCGGTAGCCTTCAAAAACCTTGATGGTCCCATTGTCCAACTTAATAGGAACCGACACCACCATCTGCCGCTTGGGGGTGCGCAAGATCTGGCGCAGGCCGGACTCCAGCTTGAGATGATCGGCAGCCTGGTCGAACTGCATTTGCGAAATCACGTACGGGTTCAGGTTTTCCTTCATCACTGTGCCTCCCTCGGCCGCCCTGACTGCTCTTTCATTGTGTCCTTCTCGGGATTACTGAAGGTCCTTATCTCTGTAGGTGTCTCTGCCACTCATTACCGTGAGCAGTACTTTTGTTTTCACAATCTCCGCTGGCGGAACGGTCAGTATGTCCTTCGAAAGCACCACGAAGTCCGCCAGCTTTCCGGGCGTGAGCGTCCCCCTCACCTCTTCATCAAAATTGGCGTAAGCTCCGTCTCGCGTGTAATGCCGCAGCGCTGCTTCCACGGTGATGCGGTTCTCCGGATACCACCCGCCCTTCGGCGTCCCCTCCGGCGTAGTGCGCGTCACGGCGCAGTAGATTCCTTTCAACGGCGCGAAATCAAACACTCCCCAGTCGCTGCCGAACGCCTGCACCGCTCCCGCGTCGTCATACAGTGTGAAGGCGTTGGCGCGCGACGCCCGCTCGGGACCCAACAACACGGCATAGTTTTCGAGTACGGTCGCATCTGGGTTCGCAAACAGCGCCTGCGTCGAGGCAATTACTCCCAATGCTTTGAACCGCGGCAACTCCGATAGCCTCGGCACTTCCGCATGCTCGACCCGGTGCCGCCGGCCCCTCGTTCCGTTCGTCTTCGCCGCATACTCAAAGGCGTTCAACGCCATGTTGATCGCCTTGTCCCCGATCGCATGCAACAGAACCTGGAATCCTTCCTTGTCATAGAGAGCTACCATCTTGTTCAGGTCGTCCTGCTCCCAGAAGGGGATTCCCGTTCCTCCTCCCACATAGGGCTCGAACATCGCTGCTGTTCTGGCATCAACCGTCCCATCCAAGACTCCCTTGATGGACCCGAACTTGATCAGTGGGCCCTGAAAGGTGTCCCGCAACTCCTTGTAGTACTTCAAATCTTCGACCGTGAGTGGTGTTTTCAGGGTGTGGTCCCGTGGAGCTCCGCCGTCCGTTGGCAAGATCATCGGCGCAAAGCGAAAGCGCAGTTTCAAAGTATTAGCCGCCAACGCCCGCAGATAAAAGGGCTGATCCGCCGGAGACCAGGAGGCGTTTTGCACCGAGGTCAAGCCATCGGCCGCTGCCTCGTCCATGTGCTGCAACAACGTTTCGTAAACTTCCTGCTCCGTTGGCGATGGAACATGCAAATACAACAGGTGTTGCGCAGCTTCCTTCAGTTCGCCCGTTGGTTCGCCGCTGGCATCCCGCATGATGTGGCCGTTGGGCGGATCCGGCGTGTTCCGAGTGATCCCTGCTATCTCCAGCGCCTTCGAGTTCGCCAACCCCATATGGCCGTCGCGCTCGCTCACATAGACCGGCCGCTCGGAGATCACCGCGTCGATGTATTTCTTGTCTACCGTCCGGTTCGGAAACGCCGAATAGCCCCACCCCCCTCCCGTGATCCACGTGAGATGCGGATGGGATTGCGCAAACTCAGCCAGCTGTCTCTGGAAGGCATCCAGTGTTTCGAGTCCGTCCAGCCTGACGGAATTTACGGAGGCACCGGGAAAGTGCAGGTGCGAATCCTGAAATCCGGGGACTAGCAAGCGACCTTTCAGATCCACGACGGCTGTATCCGGCCCAGCCAGCGCACGAATCTCTGGGGTCGAGCCCACCGCCAGGATCTTGTCGCCGCTGATTGCCAGGGCCTCCGCTTGGGGATGGGCATCGTCGCCCGTCCAAATCTTCCCGTTCACAAAAATACGATCTGAATGTTGAGGCGTCGCTTGGGTTCCCGCTCCGATCAGTAACGTCGCCAGCAGCGCAAGTGCAGACGTCCTCATCCAAGGACTCCGTCCGTCCGATAAAAGAACTCGCTCATGGCCGCGCGCCTTCCTTCCCGAGTTCGCGAGCCAGCAGCTCAACCCCGGGAAAGTCCGGATGACTGCGGCGAAGCTGCTCGTAAGCTTGTTGGGCGCCGGCGCGGTCCTGTTTTCCCTGCCAGCGGGCCATCGCCAAGCCGTAGAGAGCCTGGGGCTTGTTGGGCTCGAGCTCGAGAACGCGGGCGTATTCGGCCAGCGCCTCATCGAAGCGACTCAAATGAAAATAGGCGGTCGCCAGATCGGTGCGGGAGTCAGTGTTCTTTGGTTCCATCTCCACGGCGCGACGGTACCAGAAAATCGCCGTGTCCCAGCGCTCGAGATCGTAAAGAAGATTGGCCAACTCCAGCGCCGCCTGCGGGTCGCGGGGATTCTTCTCCGCCTTCTCTTGCAGAGTGCGCCAGCGCTGGGCAACGTCGAGAGGAGGATGACCCTCAGGCAAGCCCGCCTGCGACCCGCTCCCCTCCGAGGCTCCGACCATCTCCTCGGCGGGCAAAACGGCGGCGGAACGACCGCCGGCCGACCGGGAATAAATGTAGCCGGCGATGAAACCCACCGCCACGAAGAGGACAGCTGTAACAAACAGGTCGCGTCGCAAGTTTCTGTTTCCCCTCGGCCAGAATCGCAGAGTCTAGCGGCGCATGTCAGGGGTGTCAATAAGCGTTCTTACAGTCTCGGGAGGAAGTTTTTATCGCTTAGTTTTCAATCACTTACAAACAGGCTGCCAGGAAGGTCAGAATGTCGTCGAGGAGAGAGGAGGGCCCGGCAAGGAGCGTGGCGCCGCGAGCGTTTCCGGCGTAGATCTTGACCACCGCCTCGGATTGGGCAGCCGCGGCCAGGCGTTGGACAGCTTCGCGACCAGCCTCGTCGCCTTCGGCGGCCACCACCAGCAGCGGCCGAAAGCCGTAGTCGCGCAGCGCGGGCTCGGCGGCGAGGCCGCCTTCCTCCGGGCCGGGCGAAATCGCGACCGCAAGGCGAGCCAGCGGTTCCCGGACGGCGAAAATGAGGGCAGCGTTGGCGGCGCGGCTCGAGCCAATGATACCGATACGGGCGGCATCCACTTTTTCCTGCTCGCGCAAGAAGCTGACTCCGGCGCGCACATCAGCCAAGAGGGTGTCGGCGTCGCTCGTGCCTTGTGGTCTCGGATCGAAAGCCAAGATTCCATAGCCTTGCTCGTGGAGGCGAGTGGCGAGCGGAACCCAGCCTTCCTTGACCTCTCCCGGGGCGGGTACCAGCAGGACGCCGGGCGACAGACTCTTGGCCGGCTCCCAATAGAGGCCGGCAAGATTTTCATTTCCGATCGGTACTTGGACTTGGCGGACGCCTTCGCAGGCTGAAAGCAACAGACAAACGACAACCAGGGGCGTCAAGCTCGTGGACAGCCGCACGGGGCCACGGTGGTTCACGGGTGCAGCTCCGGAACGGGACCCGGGGGCAGAAGGGCTGGAGCCGAGGCCCCCAACACCTGCAAGTAATCGCGGGCTCGGTCGGCGTAGTCGCCGTCGGGAGCGAGCTGAAGGTAGTGTTCAAAGGCGGCGATCATCTCGGAACGAATCTCTTTGCTCACGGAGCGCACATCGGCGGAAGACTGACTCGAAGTCCGAAACAACGCCGCGCCCAGGAAGAACTGGGCGATTGCCAGAGCCGGGTCGCTGCGGACGGCCTGGCGCAGGGAGGGCAACGCTCCCACCGTCTGGCTGGCATTCAGCAGGGCGGCGCCGATGTTGAACTGGAAGGTGGCGGCGCGCTGCGGGTCAAGCTCCACAGCTTTTCGGAAGAGCCGCAGGGCTTCCTCGAGGCGGTCGCCGCGCACCAGCAGCGCCGCCAGGTTGTTATGGTGGGCGGCCTCGGCCGGCTCCAGCTCCAAGGCGCGCCGATAGGAATCCTGCGCATCGTCGAAACGGCCAGCGGCGGCGAGGGCTGAGGCCAGGAGAGCGTAACTCGCGCCACGCTGCGGGTCGAGCTCGACGGCGCGGCGATACTCTTCGATGGCCCGGGCGGGCTCGCTCTGCTGAAGGTAGAGAGCGCCGCGGTTGTAGCGCTCAAAGAGGAGGGAGTCGTGCTCCTGACGCGCCTTTTCGGCCTGTTGGCGGCGGGCTAGTTCGGGGTCGAGCGACATTCGTTCGGCGGCCGCCTGGCGCAATTCCTTGAGATCGATCTCAACGCGGAGCCTCGCCTGACTGGTGGAAAGCGACATCGACCGCGACCACGCGATTTCGCCGTTGCGCAGGAGGAGGAGGAAGTAGCGCCCGGCCTGGATGCCGGCAAAGACGAAGGTCCCATCCTTCCCCGATCGCTGCTCTCGACGCAGGGAAGGCCCGCGCAAGATTATCGTCGCTCCGGCCAGCGGCTGCCCTTGCTCATCGCGCGCGGTTCCTGCGACAGAACCAGGAGGCGAGATTTGGGCGAGTACGAGGAGAGCCCCCAAGCCGCCGGCCAAAACCGCTGCGAGCCCCGCCAGGAACGGGGCAGGCACACGGAGCCGATCCGAATGTGCCATTCAATTCGTCTCCGGAGGGCGCCCCCCGCAGGCAACCGGCGGAGGGACGAGAACCGCTAGGGCTTTTTCTTCACCCGTACGGCAGCCGGCACGGTCATCTCGATAGCCGCCAGAGTGTCTTTGGCGTCCTTGGCGAAGTTGCCGTCGGGGTCGAGGGCCAAGTATTGGCCGAAGGCTTCGCGCGTGCCCGGCTGGAGAACGGTGACCCATTGTCCGCCCTCTTGCTTGAACTCGGCCTGATTGTACAGACACATGCCCAGGTAGAAAAAGGCGTCGGCGCGCTTGGGGTCGAACTCTGTGACCTTGCGGAAGGGTTCGAGGGCCGCTTTGAGGTCGCCGGCGTTGTAGAGCGCAGCCCCGAGATCGAAGTAATACCTGGCGCCCTGCAGGGGATTCAGTTGGGCGCCTTTGTCCACCATCTGACGGGCTTCGTCCTTGCGGCCGGAGCGGGCGTAGAGCATGCCGAGGTTGGCGTAGAGGCCTCCGTCTTCGGGCTTGAGCTCAATGGCCTTCAGGTTGGCGGCGATGGCTTTGTCGGTCTG
>CAYTXK010000054.1:0-5110 GCA_964441645.1 uncultured Acidobacteriota bacterium | reverse complement strand
GCCAGAGGCCTGATAGGCGCGGGCCAGGTTGGCGAACACGGCATACTGCGAGGCGTCGAGCGCAGCCGCCCGTTCGAAGGCGGCGGCGGCCTCTTCGTAGGCCATCTTCGACAAGCCGGTGCTGGCCTGCTGCTGACAGGACTCCAGGCAGGCGGCATTGTTCTCGGTTTGGTTGCGGCAGCGCGTGGAACAGACGAGGTCCGACGTGGGAGCCTGCAGGAACTTGACCCCAAGGTCAAACTCCACCTGAACCCCCTTCATCTTTTCCATCAGTTTGCGCTGTGCCTCGATCTCGCGCTTCTGCTCCTCGGTCAGGCTCTCTTCGGCTTCTTTCTGCAACTGCTTCAAGTTGAAATCCTGCTGCCGCATCTCTGCCAGTGAAATCTGCACGTTTGTGAATTCATGCAGGAGAGTGCCGGCGCGGAGGGCGCGGACGGTATATTTGGGCCTCGAGCCGCCGGGGAGTCCTACATAAATGTAGTGGCCTTTGGAGTCTGTCTTAGTCTCCCAGCGCCCTTTCTGGTCAATGCGAAGAATTTCGATGGTGATGCCCGGCATCGGTTTGCCATCGGCATCGCGCACCTCGCCCTGAATGCCTCCGAAGTCCTGAGCGGCCACGGGGAGGCCAAGGCCCCAGAAGAGGGCCAGGAGCAAGATCCCGGAAGTAATAGCTCTATGTAGCTTCATAGTGTTGCCTCTTTGCGCGGGTTTTAGAAGACCAGTATAACTGAACCGGGGCCTCGCCGCCGAGGATCAGGCTTGCAGGTGCGCTCACTCGTGCCTTCCTCCGACACTCGTTTAGATGCCGCCCTCGCGGCCCTCGCTGCCCTTCCCGGCCACGGTTCGCTCAGGCTTCTAAGTCGGGGAGCGCGTTTCCGGGCAGAAGGTAGCCGAGGTGGTTTCGCTTTCGAAGACCGTGACTTCCCCCAGGCGCGCGCGGTCGTAGCTGCCGGCGAGCCGGCGACTCAATTCCTGGTAGAAATAGCGGGCAATGTTTTCGGCGGAGGGATTGATTTCCGTGAAGGGCGGCAACTCATTGAGGAATTGGTGGTCAAGGGAACGAATCACGTCGGCGAGGCGGCCGCGAAGCTCGACGAAATCCACCAACAGGCCGGCCGCATCCAGTTGGTCGCCCACCACCACGACGCGAACTTTGTAGTTGTGCCCGTGGACGTTCTCGCACTTGCCCTTGTAGTGGCGCAGGGCGTGCCCGGCGGCGAAGGTTTCTTCCACGGCCACTTGAAACATGCTCACTCCTCGGCGAAGAAGCGCCGCACCTCGTCGCGATTGGAGGTCACGCGATAGGGCGGCAGGCTGTCCAGAAAAAGTCTACCATACTGCTTGCGCAGGATGCGGTTGTCGAGCAGGGCCAACACGCCACGGTCGGTGCGCGCCCGCAGCAGGCGGCCGAAGCCTTGCTTGAGCGCGATGATGGCTTCGGGAATCTGATAACTGCTAAAGGGGTCGAGGTTCTCTTCCTGCAAAGCCTGAATCCGTGCCCGCACCACCGGGTCGGTGGGCACGGCGAAGGGCAGCCGGTCGATTATCACCACGCTCAACTGCGGCCCCTGTACGTCCACGCCCTGCCAGAAACTGGCCGTGGCAAAGAGCACTGCGCCCGGGGTCGAGCGGAAACGGTTGAGCAGGGCGGTCTTGGGAGCCGTCCCCTGGAGGAGCAGAGGAAAATTCACACGCGGCTCGACCCGACGATAAATCTCCTGCATCTGGTTGTAGCTGGTGAAGAGCACGAAGGCGCGGCCGCGGCTGGCGGCGAGCAGGGCGGCGATTTCCTCGGCGGCGGCCGAGGCAAACTCTAGCGTGCGAATGTCGGGCAACTGCTCGGAGATGTAAAGCAGAGCTTGGTGGGCGTGGTCGAAGTGCGAGGTCAAGACCTTTTCCTGGGGGCTTTCGAGGCCGAGGCGCTGCTTCAGGTAATCGAAGCGGCCGGTCACGGCCAGTGTGGCGGAGGTGAGCACGATGGTGTCGTAGCGCGCGAAAAGCGCCTGGCGGAGAATGGGCGCCACATCAATGGGCGTGGCTTGCAAGAAGACGCCCCGGCCCCGGCGCTCGTACCAGAAGACATAGGCGCGCTCCTTGCTCTCGAGAAGGAATTCGAGCTCGTGGCGCAGCTCGCTGGCACGGCGGATGAGATTGGCCAGCTCCTCGGCCTTTTCGGTCAAGCTCGCCAGCGCCACTTCCAGAACCTTCAAGGCTTCGCCCAGGGCGTGGTAAGGCTCGCCATGCCGGTCGAGGAATTCGGCGCGGTCTTCGAAGGCAAAGCGCCCCTCGGTTTCGGGAAAGCAGTCGAAGAAGAGCCCTGTTTGCTTGCGGAGCTGCCGCAGCAGGCGCGAGAGGCGACGCTCGGCCAGCCCCTTGCGGGCCAGCGTGTTCTCGGCGTCTCGCGCCAATTCTTCCAAGCGATAGTTCGAGACTTGAGTGCCGAAATACTGGCTCGCCACCTCTTCGAGCTCGTGCGCTTCATCGAAGATAACGGCGGAGTAATCGGGGAGGATGCTGGCGAAATCGTCCTGGCGCACCGCCAGGTCGGCGAAGAAGAGGTGGTGGTTGACGATCACCAGATCAGCGGCCGCGGCGCGCCGATGCATTAGCGTGATGAAGCAGCGGTCGAACTGCGGGCACTTCTGCCCGGTGCAGGTTTCGCGGCGGGCGTCAATCCGCGACCAGAGCGGGATGGAGTCGGGGAGCTCGGTCAGCTCGGCGCGGTCGCCGGTTTCCGTCTTTTGCTCCCAGTTGCGGATGCGGGCGTAGTGGTCGAGGTCGTCGAGCCCTCTGAGCACGGGCTGGGTTTCCAAGTCATAGAGCTTTTGGCGGCAGAGAAAGTTCGAGCGGCCTTTCATGTAGCAGGCGTGGATTTCGGCGTCGAGATGCTTCTGCAAGAATGGGATGTCTTTGAAGAAAAGCTGTTCCTGGAGGTTCTTGGTGCCGGTGGAAATAATCACCTTGTGGCCGCTGCGCAGCGCGGGCAGAAGATAGGCGAGGGTTTTGCCGGTGCCCGTGCCGGCTTCCACAATCAGGTGCTGCTTTTTCTGGAAGGCTTCCTCGACGGCTTCCGCCATCTCCAACTGGCCGGAGCGGAACTCGTACTGCGGATGAGTGCGAGAGAGCAGGCCCCCGGAGCCGAAGAAATCCCGCAGCGACATCTCCAGTTTAGTTTCTCGTTCGCCCATGAAACCCGCAGAAAGCGGCGGCACCCGTTACAATAGCACAGGGAACTCCCATGAGTACGGGCACTCAAAACCGAAGGGCGCCTCTCGCGCTGGTGGCCATTGTGGGGCGGCCGAATGTGGGCAAGTCATCGCTCTTCAACCGCCTCACCGCGCAGCGGCGGGCGATTGTTACCAATGAGCCGGGAATCACCCGCGACCGCTTGTACGGCGTCGCCGAGTGGCTGGGCAAGTCGTTCGAGGTGGTTGACACCGGCGGGATGGTGCCCGACGAACGCGCCGGCCTGGCGCCGGAAATCCTCCGGCAGGCCCGCGTGGCCATTGAAGCCGCCGCGGCGGTGGTGCTGGTGGTGGACGCGCGCGCTGGTGTGACTCCGCTCGACGCCGACCTGGCGCGCTTGCTGGCGCGCACGGGAAAGCCGCTCGTGGTGGCCGCCAACAAAGTGGACAAGCCGCGACTCTCCGACCTAACTCTGCCCTTCCATGAGTTGGGCATCAGTCCCGTGATCCCCATCAGCGCTGAGCACGGCCTGGGCGTGGACGACTTGCTTGAGGAACTGACGAAAAGATTTCCCCCAGCCGAGCCTCCGACACCGGCAGTTAGTGTGAACGTGGCCTTAATCGGGCGGCCGAATGTGGGCAAGTCGACGCTGCTCAATCGGCTGGTGGGGAGCGAGCGTGCCATCGTCGCTCCGGAGCCCGGCACGACGCGCGACGCCGTGGACACGCTGATTCCGGCCGACCCCGCTGTTGGCGGGGCAGGCGGCTGGTGGCGTCTGATTGATACCGCCGGCATTCGCCGCAAAGCTAGGACCGGTTTGCTGGCCGAGCGCCTGAGCGTGGTGATGGCCCATAAGCACCTGGAGCGCGCCGACGTGGCTGTGCTCTTGCTGGATGCTACGCAGGGAGTGGCCAAGCAGGATGCCGCCATCGCCAGCGAGGCGCAGGCGAGCGGCCGCTCGCTCATCCTGGCGCTCAATAAATGGGATGCGGTGGAAAAAGACACGAACTCCATGGACGTGTGGACCCAGGCCATTCGCCGTCGTCTGCGGTTTCTCGACTACGCGCCGCTGGTGTTCATCTCCGCGCTCACCGGGCAGCGCGTCGGGAAGCTGCGCGGGCTCATCGCGGAAGTGACCACGGCCCGGCATCAGCAACTCGACGCCGCGGAGCTAGCGGAATTCCTGCGCGCCCTTCCGCTCGAGCGCGCCACCGTGCCCGGAGGACGCCCGGTGCGCATTGTGGGCCTCCGCCAGATCGGCACCGCTCCGCCCCTCTTCGAAGTGCGCGCCAACCTCGACAAATGGCATGCGAACTTCGAACGCTTTCTCGAAAACCGGTTGCGGGAGCGGTTTGGGTTCGCAGGAACCCCCCTGCGCTTTCGACTCCAATCCACACGGCGGCGCCCGCGGCGCGCCGGCGCCCGGCGGAAGAGGTAGCGCGGCGGGTTGACCCGGTTCGCTTGCGAGGATTACCATAGCCGAGGGCGGCATGGGACGGAACGGTTCGGTGTCTGAGCAGGCCAAAGAGAACTACCGCATAGGCGAAGTCGCCGCTCTCACGCAAGTCGAGCCGCACGTGTTGCGCTACTGGGAGACGGAGTTCCCCGCGCTCCATCCCATCAAGACCGCGCACGGGCAGCGGCTCTACCGCCCCCAGGACATTGAAGTCGTCCTGACCATCAAACGCCTGCTTTACGAGCAGGGCTTCACGATTGCCGGCGCGCGCCGGCAGCTCGAGCACCTCCTGGGGAATGGTGAGCCGCCCGTGCAAGCCGCACCAGCCGTCGCCCCCGCCACTCTTTCGCGTGAAACCAACGGGCACCGCACGCGCGAACAACTGCGGGAGATTCGCGCCGAGCTCGAGCGTTTGTTGACCCTTCTTTCCCGCCGGTGATAGCATAATTATTTCAGTCGGGACGTGGC
>CAYTXK010000053.1:0-10359 GCA_964441645.1 uncultured Acidobacteriota bacterium | reverse complement strand
CGCGAGACGATGGCGTCGTATCTGACGGAGTATGGGTTGCAGTTTTCAGTGTTTAGTTCTTATGAGGAGTTCCAAAAAGCAAATGCTCGGCTCGCGCTGACCGTTTCCCCTCTCTCCAACGGCTTCGTTGTCGCTGCCGAGGGCTGGGCCAAGCTCACCCGCCGGCCGGGCGTGGCCGTGGGGCTCGCCTGGACTCCGGAAGGCGGCGACGTGCTTTTCATCGAGGCCGCCAAGATGGAGCGGGAAGCGAGCACGGGCCGCAGCGAGTTCACCATGACCGGCCAGTTGGGCCAGGTGATGCAGGAATCCATGCGCGCCGCGCTCACCTGGGTGCGCGCCAACGCCGGGCTCTTCGGCGTCGAGCCGGCGGAGGTGGAGAAGTCAGACCTTCACATCCACGTCCCCGCGGGCGCCATCCCCAAGGACGGCCCTTCGGCGGGAGTCACGATGGTGACCGCGTTGGTTTCGCTCTTCACGGGCAGGCCCGTGCGCTCGTATGTCGCCATGACCGGCGAGACCACGCTGAGCGGGCTGGTGCTGCCGGTGGGCGGCATCAAGGAGAAAGTGCTGGCGGCGCGGCGCAGCGGAGTGCGCGAAATGATTCTGCCTTTTGACAACCAGGCGCACGTGGAGCAAGACATTCCCGCGCACCTGCGGCAGGGGATGACTTTCCACTTCGTCAAGACGTTGCCGGAAGTGCTGGAGCACGCCTTTGCGCCGGGGTTGCTGCGGCGGAAGGCCGCCGCAACACCGATCTCACCGGCGCGGCGCCCCGGGAACGGCGACCGCCCCAATCCTTCCCTCCGCCCTCACTGAAGCGACGGCTTCAGGGCAGCAACCTTTTCACCTTCTCAATAATGTCATCGAGCGACGGCAGATCGCCGGTGTGGACGCCGCGATGGAGCCAAAGAATCTTTCCGCCGCGGGCGATGAGGGCGGCGCCCGGTAGTTGCAGCACATCGCTGTGCTTTTGCAGAGAGCCCACCAGGCTGTTCCCGCAACCAGCCTCCTTCGCTTCTGCCCGTCGCCGGTGCAGGTCCGCCGAAGCGAACAGGATGTTTCTCCAGCGCGTCCGCGCCAGGCCCAGGGCGCGGTAGCTTTCTTTGGCCGGGTCGGGGAGGCACAGGTCGGCCACCCCGTGCCGGCCGCAGAAGCGCGCCGCCTCTTCCGCCGTGCCCTGCACCACGCAGGCTACGCGCACGCCCAACGACTCAAGCTCGCTTCGCTGCTCGCGCAACTGCGCGAGAATCTCGGCATAGAACTGTCAACCGAAGTGCCGCAGCCAGAGCAGCAGCGCCGGGCGGTCGGCCCAGAGCGCGGACAGGCGCTTCCTTTCGCCAGCGGCTGTTCGATAAAGGAATTCCGGCGCCGGGCTGCCCACAGCAACACTGGTCAAGCGAGCAGGTCCTCCCTTTAGCCTAGGCGGGCGGAAGCAAACTGCGGCGGCGGAAAAGCAAATAGGCAATCAGCAGCAGCACTGCCAGGTAGTCTACGGCGTGGACCACGCCCAGCAGGTGTACGTGCCAGGGGCGGGGGACGGGCGAGCGGCTCAAGATGAAGTAGTCGCCGTAGTCGAGTAGCTCCCACGCCGGCAGCAAATAGGTGAAGAACTGGTGGAGGCGTTCGGCCCACACCTGGGAGTAGAGCCGGACGGCTTCGGACATTCCGGGCAGGGTCAGCGTGAGATTGGTGGCGATGACGGCGAGGACGGGCCCCAGGCGGGTGGAATAGAGGAACGCCAGCCCCATGGCCAACTCGGCTATCAGAACGGCATACAACACGCCCAGGAAAAGATAGGGGCTGGGCCAGAGGCCGCTCCAGACAAACAGCGCTCCGACTGCCGTCGCGGCGAAGGCCAGGTAGCTCCCCAGCAGCAGATTCATTCCCAGAAACAATCCCACGAGGTACTGGCCGCGCGGCAGGGCGCGGCCCAGGGTGGGAACAACAGTGCCGGTCTTGATTTCCCCCGGCAGGACGGAAACGCCGGTCAGTACCGCCAGGATGAAGGCGAAAACGACGTAGGTCTCGAGCAGGCTTTCAATCTGACGGGCAAAAAGGAGTTGCGACTGCTGGGCGGCGCCGGCCTCTGACAAGCGCGTGGCAAAATAGAGCGCTCCCAGCGTGCCCAGAAAAGTCATCAGCACAATGAAGCCGAAGATGAGCAAGGCGCGGCTGCGCACCAGCCCGCGGTAGGTGTTGAGCGCCACCAGCCACACCTTCATCGGGTTTCTCCCGGAGGCGAGGCGCCTTCCACCACTTCGAGGAAGAAATCTTCGATGGTGGAGCGCGCCGGCACGAGCGAGACCAGCTCGCCGCCCTCGCGCCAGAGCTGCTCGATGGCGGGTCGCTGTGCGCTACGGTCCACAACGATGCGCACTAGGCCGTCGCGGTCGCTGACCTCGGCGCCCTGCTGGCGGAGCGAATCGAGCAAAGCGGCGCTGGGGTCGCGCACGGTGAGCTCGACGCGGGCGCTGGCTTGGAGCAGCTCGCGCACCGAGCCGATGCGCTGCAATTGGCCGCGGTGGAGCACGCCCACACGGTCGCAGACCATTTCGATTTCGGAGAGCAGGTGCGAGCTCAAGAAGACGGTCTTGCCGCGCGCCTTGAGCTCCATCAACAGTTCGCGCACTAGGCGGCGGCCGAGCGGGTCGAGCCCCGAGGTGGGCTCGTCGAGCACCAGCAGGTCGGGGTCGTGGATGAGCACCTGCGCCAGGCCCAGGCGTTGCAGCATGCCGCGGGAGAAGCCGCCGATGGGCCGCGCGGCCGCCTCGGTGAGCTTGACCCGCTCCAGCAACGGCGGGATGCGGGTTTCAACTTCGGCGGCGGGCACGTCATTCAACTGGCCGAAGTAGCGCAGCAGTTGCACCGGCGTCAGGTAGCGGTAAAAGGCGAGATTCTCGGGCAGGAAGCCGATGCGGCGCCGGGCGCGGGCGTCCCCGAAGGGGAGATCGAAAACGGCGCCGTCGCCGCGGTCGGGAAAGATGAAGCCCATCAGCAAGTGGAGAGCGGTGGTCTTGCCGGCGCCGTTCGGGCCCAGAAAGCCGAAGACTTCGCCGCGGTGAACCTCGAAGCTCAGCCCAGCCAGGGCCTCGACACGCGTGGAGCGGAAATGGCGGCGGGTAATGTAGGTCTTGCTGACGTTGTCGAAGCGCAGGGCGGTCACGGCTCAGCTCGTGCCAGCCGGCGGCGCGCTCGCGCCAGGGAGAAGGCGCGTGACCTGCCGGGTCAGCCAGGATTCGAGATCGTAGCGCAGGCCCTGCTCGTACTGCTGAACGCGGCCCTGCGGGTCAATCACCACCAGCGTGGGCAACGACTCGACGCGGTAGAGGCGGCCGACCTGCTGGCCCTCGTCCCACAGCATGGGGAGGTCGAGGTGGCGCGACTGGGCGTAGGCGAGAGCGTCTTCGCGCCGTTCGTCGGTGCTGATGGCCAGGACGGCCACGCCGCGATCGCGGTGGGCGAGGTAGAACTGGTTGAGCACCGGCAGTTCGAAGTCGCAGGGCCGGCACCAGCTCGCCCAGAAGGTGATGAGCACCACTTTGCCGCGATAGTCGGAGAGCGTGACCTGCCGGGCGGCCGGCTCAGAGCCGGCCGAGGTCTCCAGCGCGGCTACCGAGAAGTCAGGCGCCGGCTGGTTGAGGAGAGACTGGCTCGGACGCTGGCCGTCGCCTGCGGAGAGCGAGTCCTCGACGCGGTGGGCGTAGAAGCTCAGACCGGCGCTGCCGATGAGGAACAGCGCCACCAGGATTTTCAGCCGGGGCTGCTGCCAGAAATTTTCCACACCGCTCCTTGCGGTTGCGCCGCGTCGTCCATTGTAGCTACGACCGCGCGGCGGCGAAAGTTCTCTCTCTTCTTAATCCTTGCTCGTTGACATGGGTTCCCGTTGCCTTTCACGGGGTCGGCGACTAGAGTGAGCGCGAGCCGATGGCGAAAGCCGCCCACCCGCAATCCTGGCAAGAGTTTGAAGCGCGCTTTGAGCGCACCCGCCGGCGTCTGGGCTTCTGGGCTGGACCGCTGGCCGCGCTCCTGGTCTATGTCGCGGCGAGCGGGCTCCCTCCCAGCGAGCGCCGCCTGGCGGCGGTGCTGGTGCTGGTGATTGTCTTTTGGATTACCGAGGCCATTCCCATTCCTGCCACCGCACTACTGGGGCCGGCCTTGTGCGCGCTGGTGGGCGTGGCGGCGGTGCGCGAGGTCTTCCGGCCCTTCGCCGATCCCATCATCTTTGTCTTCCTGGGCAGTTTCCTGCTGGCGCGCGCCATGACCGTGAACGGGCTCGACCGCCGCGTGGCGCTGGCCGTGCTGGGCTCGCGCCTCATCGGCAGTTCGCCGGGGCGCATCCGCCTGGCGGCGGGTGCCACCGCATTTGTGATTTCGATGTGGATCAGCAACACGGCCACGGTGGCGATTCTTTTTCCCATCGTGGTGGGGTTGGCCGATGCGCTGGAGCGGCTGTTGAAAACGGAGAACGAGGCGCAGCGGCGCGCCGTGCGCAGCTACCTCACCGGGCTGCTGCTGATGGTGGCCTACAGCGCTTCGGTGGGCGGGCTGGCCACGCCCGTCGGGACGCCGCCGAATCTCATCGGACTGGGGATGATGGAGAACCTCGCAGGGGCTTCGATTCCTTTCTTCAAGTGGATGCTCTTGGGTCTGCCGGTGGCGCTGGTATTGTTTCTCTTGCTCGTCGTGGTGCTGCGATTCCTTCATCCAGCGCCGCGGGTCGAACGCCTCGAGGGGCTGACGGCGGCGGTGGCCGAGATGCGGAAGGGAATCGCCCCCTGGGGACGCGCCCAGACGTTTACGTTAGCGGCGTTCCTCACCGCGGTGGTGTTGTGGGTCTTTCCGGGCGTAGTGGCGTTGCTCTACGGACAGAAAGACCCGCTCTATCAAAATGTAGGCGCGCGTTTGGACGAAAGCGTGGTGGCGGTGCTGGCCGCTTCGTTGTTGTTTTTGCTGCCGGTTGACTGGAAGCCCCTGCGGGGCGCGCTGGGCTGGAAGGAAGCCGCGGAGATTGACTGGGGCACGATTCTGCTTTTTGGCGGCGGGCTCAGCCTGGGCGGGTTGATGTACTCGACCGGGCTGGCCGAGCGGCTGGCGCGCGGCCTGCTGGGGGCGGCGGGCGAGCCCGGTCTCTGGACCATTACCGCGCTCGCCACTCTGTGCGCCGTACTGGTGACGGAAACCACCTCGAACACTGCCACCGCCAGCATGGTGGTCCCGGTGGCGATTGCCGTAGCCAAGGCGGCGGGAGTGTCGCCGCTGCCGCCGGCACTGGGAGCGACGCTCGGCGCCAGCCTGGCTTTCATGCTGCCGGTTTCGACGCCGCCCAACGCCATCGTGTACGGCTCGGGGCGCGTCCCGCTGCTCTCGATGCTGCGGACGGGCGTCTGGTTCGACCTGCTGGGCTTCCTGGTGTTGCTCTTGCTGCTGCGCTTGCTCTGCCCGCTGCTGGGGTTGATGTAGAGGGAATTTTCCGGCCGTGATGCTGACGATTTTTTTTGCGCTCGCCGCTCTGGTGGCGCTGCAGAGCCTGATTGCGCTCAGCGACGGCCCCCGGTTTCTCGCTTTTGTCCGACGTCGCCTGGCGGAGGCGCTGCCCGACTACGCGCCGCCCGCCACGCTGATTTGTCCCTGCAAGGGCCTCGACCCCGACCTGGAGGCCAATCTGGGCGCGCTTCTTGAACAGGATTACACAGACTTAGAAATCGTTTTCGTGGTCGCTGACGCTGACGACCCCGCGCGAGCCGTTTGCGAGCGGCTGGCAGCGGCCAATCGGCGTCCGGCGCGTGTCGTAGTGGCGGGACGGCCGGCCGGGCGCGGTGAAAAGGTGAACAATTTGCTGGCGGGCGTAGCGGCGGCGCGGGGGTTGAGCAAAGTGTTTGTCTTCGCCGATTCCGACGGGCGCCCATCGCCCCGCTGGGTGCGGACGCTGGTTGCCTACCTCGCCACCCCCGACGTGGGGGCCGCCAGCACTTTTCGTTGGTACATTCCGGCGGAGGATTTTCTCTCTGGCTTGCAGTCGGCCTGGAACGCTCCGGCGGTCACCTACATGGGCGAGTGGAACCGGAATTTCTGCTGGGGCGGCGGCACGGCCATCCGCCGCACCACTTTCGAGGAAGCCGGTGTGCCTCGCTTCTGGGCCGGCTGCGTCAGCGACGACTACATGCTGACGCGCGCCTTGCGGGCGGCGGGGCGAAAAATTGTTTTTGTGCCGCAGTGTCTGGTGGCGACACATCACCCGGTGAGCTGGCGGGGGCTCGTGGAGTGGACGACGCGGCAGATTATTCTCACTCGCGTATATGAACCGCGCCTGTGGTGGCCGGCGCTGGGGATGTATGTCTCCTACTGCGCCACGGTGCTCTACGGTTTGGCGGTGGCCGCGGGGTCGCTGCCCTCTTCCGCCTGGCTCAGCCTTGAGATTCTGGCCACCGTGGGGGCGCTCGTGGCCTTGCCCATCGCCAAGGGCGCCTACCGGCTGGAGGCGGTGTTGTTACTCTTGCCCGAGCACGGCCCGACCCTGCGGCGAACCTGGTGGAGCCCCACTCTGCAAGCGGCGCTCGTGCCCTGGCTGATGGCGACGAATTTCTTACTCTCCGCCACCACGCGCCGGATACGCTGGCGCGGCGTCACCTACGAGTTGCGCTCGCCCTGGGAGACGCGCATCGTGGCCACAGAGCCACAAGGGCGCAGAGACTAGTGCCGTTCCAACTTAATGGCGCACGCTTTCTAAGTACAAGATGTCGCGCCGCGCTTCGGCTCGGCTTAGGCGCAAAAAGTTGGAACGGCACTAGCCGCCCACGAAGATGGGGAAGTGGCTGGCGGCGGCCATGAAGAATAGCATGGGCAGCGACAGCCAGGCATTGGAGCGCGAGACGAGAAAAGCCTGGCGGGCCAGCACCGCTGCTTCGGGGGGAATGGCCGTACCCTTCTCGGCGTTTTCCTTGGTCCAGGCGATGATGCGTTTTTGGTTGGGCCAGATGATGCCCCAAACGTTCAGCATCATGAAGAGGCCATAGCCGCCGCCCACGGCGATGGCCAGCACGCGGTTGCTGGCGCCCTCGTAGGTGATAAGTTCCACCATCAGCCACGCCATGGCGATCGCCAGCAAGGTGATGGGCAGCGCGAAGACGTAGCCGTTCTTGGTGACGCCGGGCAGGCGCAGCAGGAAGAAGTTGATCGCCCAGGCGGCCACCACGATGAGGAGCCAGAGGCCCAGGGTTCGCAGCATGTACTGGCCCGGGGTGCCGTCGGGCGGCTGCGGCTCGCGGTGCAGCAGCAGCACCCAGTAGAGGAACCCGGCCAGGACCGTGGCCACGGCGCCCCAGCGGAACCACCACAACGCCTTGGGCAGCAACACGGGGATAACCTTGCCTTTGGTGGGGCCATCGAGCGCCTTCATCACCGGGACGTTGACCAAGTTGAAGAAATAGAGCAGGCCGATCCAGGTGATGCCGGCGACGATGTGAATCCAGCGCAGAAGAATGTCCACGTAGCCGCCCATGTCGCTGGGCAGCATGATTTTCTGTTGCAAGAGATGAGCGAGGAAGCTTCCCTCAAGCATCGAGCCCTCCTTTGAGAAGTGAGGGATATCTGAGTTCGATTGTAAACTCGAATCTCCGTTACGCTACACGAGCGCCGCTGGCTGTGTCAATCTGCCCTAGCCCAGTAGACTTCACGACGCATCCGGCAGGCGCGGGTAGCAGAGCAGAAACAGGCCCGCGGCGCTGACGAAGAAGAGGGCCGCCTCTTCGCGCGCGCCGCCGAGAAGGCGCAGACCAAAGCCGTAAATCGCCACGGCTTCCGAGAGCGCGAAGCAGAGAATGTAGTAGACGCGCAGTTTGGCGAGGCGTTGCACGCCTTCTGCAGCCGAGGCGTCGAGCAGCGATGCGATGAGGGAGAAGCGGAGGAAGAGCACTGCGCCACCAGTCGCCGCCGCCACTCCCTGGAACACCGTTTTGACCACGCCCGGGTCGCGCGGCTCGAGTCCGGGGGCCAGCATCTCCACCACCACCCAGTACAGCCCGACGGTGCTGAACAGAGCGAAGTAAACAACTTTCAGAACGCGGTTCGCGAGTGTCGATTCACCACGAGGAAGTTCGGCGCCGGACTGCATCGGACGAATCAATCAATGCGGGCGATCTGGTTGTTGTCGGTGCCGCGCGGGCCGCTTACCGCCAGCCACAGCCTTCCTTGGGAATCGCGCACCATGTGGCGCACCACGCTGCGCGGCGACGGCATGGGGAAAGTTTCGAATTTTTCCGTGGCCGGGTCGAAGCGGACCATTTTGTCGGCGCCGGCTTCGTTGTACCAGACGGCGCCGTCGGCGGCCACGGCGATGCCGTAGGGCCGCGACTCGCCGCCGGAGGGCGAGTCGTATTCCTTCCACTCGTGGGTGCGGTAATTGAAACGCGCCAGCTTGCCGGCAAAGTTTTCTGAAACCCAGAGGTAGGTGTCGTCCGCCGCCAGGCGCCGCGGGCCGGACTTGGCCGTGGGCGCCGGGTATTCGGTGATGGCGCCGGTCCCGGGCTCGATGCTGGCGATTTTTCCCGCCGCCAACTCACAGAACCAGAGCTTGCCGTCGGGCGCGGCGATGAGGCCGTAGGGGCGCGCCTCGGGCGTAGGGACGGGGTAGACGCGGAAGCCGTAGCTCTTGACGTTGAAGCGCACCACCACGTTGGCCTGCTGAGCGGTGAACCACAGGCGGCCATCGGGGCCAAAAATGGGCGTGTGCGGGTCTTTGGCGCCGCGGATGACGAATTCGCGGGTCTTGCCGGTGCGCGGGTCCAGCCGGCCAATCTTGCCGACGGAGTTTTCCGTGAACCAAATGTTTCCATGAGCGTCGCTGGTCAGGCCGTGCGGCCCGGACTGCGGGGTGGGCACGGGGAATTCGGTGAATTTCTCTGTTTCGGGGTCGAACATTCCAATCACGTTGGCGCGCTGGCCGGTGTACCACACGCGGTCCTGGGGATCGACCGCCGGGTCGTGGGGCAGCGACGCCGGCGTCGGCACGATGTATTCGGTGATGCGCCCTTGGAGCGCCCCCGAAGCGCTCAGCCCCAGGCAGAAAAGGACAAACGAAAATCGAAGAGCAAGAATCGAAAGTCGCCTCATTTGATTTCGGTGGCGAAAGCATACAACGGAAAAAGGTCGCGGAAAATCTTTTCTACCTGCCGGGCGAAGCGCGGCGAGCCCAGCCCGCGCCGCGAGGGAGGGAAGAGGCGGCGCACGATGAGGGCGCGGCAGCGCTTCCAGTCTTTATCGGTCTTGGGGGCGCCCGGGTACTGGCGCCACTCGCCCCGCTCCGTCCCGTGCCAGTACATCTGGTAACGGCGGCGCAGGCGCCGGACGATTTTTTGGAGTTGTTGGGGATTCTGGGTGCGGCGGGCTTTCAAGATGCGCTCGAATTCGCTATCGCGCCCGTCGTAAATGGCGAAGCCGCAGGTCACGCCATCGGCCGAAAGCCCCACATAGAGCCGCGCGCCCAACGCCGAGCCCTGGCGGCCGAAATAGAGGTACAGGTTGCGGCGATAAGGCGACTTGTCGCGGGCGAAACGGATGTCGCGGTTGATGCGCGTGAAGTTGTGGCCGGTCTTGCCGGAGAGGTCGAAGTCGGGGCGCAGCCGCAGCATCGTCGGCGCCAGCTCTTCAAAAAGCCCCTTGAGCGCCCCGGCCACATGCTCTTCGTAGACCGGCCGGTGTTTGTCGAACCAGGGCTTGTGATTGTTCCGGGCCAGTTGCCGGAAGAAGCGGAAAGCTTCGGGCTGAAACCCGTTAAAGCGGGGCAAGGTGCGCTTCATGGAGATGCCTCTTCCGTGCTGGCGTCACGCAGCAACCGTGGACTGGAGGATAGTCATCCCGCGGGCAGGCGGTCAAGCGCCCAGCGGGCGTGCTCGGCCAGCAGCGCGTCCTCGGAAGCGGCGAATTCCTCCAGCAGCGGCCGGAAGCGCGGGTTGCCGGAATTGCCCATGGCCACCAGCGTGTTGCGGAGCAAGCCCCGCCATTTGGCGCGTTTGACCGCGCTCGAGCGAAATACGCGCCGGAAGTCCTCTTCCGTCAGCGAGGCCAGCCAGTCGAGACGGGGATGGACCAAGGATTCGGCCTCGGTGCGCGGCTGGAGGGCGGCCAACTGTGTGCGGGGACTACGCTGGTTGTAGGGGCAGACGTCCTGGCAGATGTCGCAGCCGAAGACCTGCCGTCCCATGGGCTGACGGAATTCTTCCGGGATGGGGCCGCGCAGCTCGATAGTCAGGTAGCTGATACAGCGGCGAGCATCGAGCTGGTAGGGTTCGACAATGGCGCCCGTCGGGCAGGCTTCGATGCAGAGCGTGCAGGAGCCGCAACCGTCGGGCAGAGGCTCGTCCG
>CAYTXK010000052.1:0-10444 GCA_964441645.1 uncultured Acidobacteriota bacterium | reverse complement strand
GATTCCCACCCGGCACCAGGGTCAAGAAGAACCGGGCGGTTTCGCCGGCTGTGATGCTCGCTGAGGTCGGTGTGCCTGGCGCAACCGAAATGCAAAAATCTCCTGGATCGGCGGTGGTTATGGCGCTTGCTGTGTTGGAGTACGCCGAGTCGCCCGCCAGTTTATAGGCGAGTACACGATAAAAGTAGCCTGTGCAAGCCGCCAGGGCGGAGTCTGAATAGGTAATTGCGTCCGCGGGCAGAGCCGCCATTTCCTCAAACAGGACGCCGTCAAGAGAGCGTTCGACCAGGAATCCCTCTTCGTCCAAGGAATTGTCCGTCCAATTGAGCTCCATCTGGTTGTGCGTCTGCGGCAAGGCCATAAGGTCGAGGGGTCGCGCTGGGGGCAGTCCAGTCGCGGCCTCGATGCGAACGATCTGGGCCACCGAGGGCACGCCTTGGCCATTGAGCAGAAACAGCATGTAGTGCCCGGGCGGGCAGCGGTTAGGATCGGTGGGGGCTGTGATGTTGATACCTCCCGTCGTGGGCGAAAAAGGGAGTTCATTGAACCGCACGTTCTGGTCAAAGCCATGCGTAACCGAGGGAAACCTGAGCCAGGTAACCTTAGCGATGTCGGCGGCCTCCTCCGTTCCCACAAAGAACGTTTGGGCGTAGGTAACGGCGCTGCGGACTGAGCTAATGAGGGGTCGCGAGCCCCGGAAAAGGTAGGGAGGAGAGAAAATCTGCGCATTGGCATTGACGTCCTCATCTCCTCCGGCTACGAGTATCCGCCCGTCCAGCAGGGGAAGGGCCACGGAATGGTAAGCCCGGAAAATGACATGAGGGGCGAGGGAGGTCCAGGTTTCAGTGGCTGGATTCCAGAGCTCGGGAGTGAGTAGATAATCCCAACCAGGGTGGGAAGCGACCTTTTGCCAGCCGCCGGCTGCGAGCACCGTGCCATCTGGCAGCAGCGTTGTGTTGAGATCTGTGCGAGGGTGGGCCAGCGGCGTCGTGCGTCGCCAGGCTGGTGTCGGGCTGCTGAGATCAATGGCCTCAGCCGTGGCGGTCGGAGCATCATGAACGACATCATCATGACCCCCGACAACCAGGATCCTGCCTTCGTCGTACATGACCGCGGAGCCGTGCTCGTGTTTCTCAAGGAGGCCTGAGGGAAGAAAGTTCCAGCTTCCGGTTCCAGACGTATCCAAAAAGCCTGACGTGCCCGTCGGACCCGCATAGAAACCGTTTCCAGTGGGGGCGAGGAACATCCAGGCATAAGAGGCCAGTTCATGCTGGGCGGTGGTGAGATCTCGCCACGTCTGCGTGGAGGGCTGCCAGAGCTGCGGAAGAGGATTACCTACCAGGGTGAAATCGGAGCCCGAGAAAAACACTTGCTCTGCCCCGGAGATGACGAGTACGTCTCCGCTCCCTAGTGTCGTAGCAGTCGGATACCACCGCCCTGCATTCATGTCGGGGAGCCGCGTCCAAGAATTGGTTGCCGGATCATAAAGGCTGGCGTTGGGCAGGAAATTCGTATCAGAGTTCAGGAAGGTGCCCGGGACCAACAAGTGCCCGTTGGCCAGGAAACTGTGGCCAGCACACATCAAGCCGTAGGGCATTGGCCCTGCGCTCGTCACAGTGTTGTCTTCGGGATCCCACAGGTACAGGTCGTTTGTCCGACCCCAGAACAGCACCTTTCCCGCCGGAAGCAAATGGGCGTGAACCGCAGGCTCCGGCCACTGTTGAACAGTGGACCACTCCCCGACCATCGCCGGATCGCCTTGTGCCCGCGCGAGCGCCTGGAGGAATAACGAAACGATTATCAGCGCCGGAAGCTGCCGCGCCGTCTTGCAACACAAGCGGAGCCGTCCGAGACTCACACACCGCTCCCCAGTTGGGTTCCGTGCAGATCCCAACCTGTCTCGGTGGCGGCTGCCTCAACGCGGTATCACAATGAAAAGCACCTCCCGTGCCACTATCGCCGCGACTTGCAACGTCTTGATTCAGAGCGCATTATTGCTGATCCGAAAAGAAGGCCCACCAGATTTCAACCCCGAATTGGGAAGGGTGTGCAGTTTTGGAAGCGAAGGCAGTGGGAAGGCAACCTACAAAACTAGTCTTCTCAGCCTATTTCTTCGGCCCACCTGCGTTCGATTTGTGGCCAGGCTGCCGCTGGTATCCGTGCCAGAATGCGCGGAAACATATGTACGGCCCTATCCACATGATCTCGTGCGCGGCCGACCACTGCAAATGGGACGAAGGGACCACTTGTGGCAACGACGGCACGAAGGAGAAGTAGAGTGCTAAGTGCTGAAATAATAGCGGCTGTAATCTCTAGCTCCTCTCTGGCCGCTACTGTGACTCCGTTTCGGAGTAAGAACCTGCGGAAGCGCCACAGCGTGATTACGTCTTTCTGCAAGAGGCGTAGCCAGGACAGAACAATGTGGCGGCGCTCTTCGCGCAGTTGGGCAGCTAGGGGCTTAAGGTGAGGAGTAGAGCAGAGAAAGCGGTAATCTTTGTCGTCGAGCAAACGGGCCGGCTGGTTGAAGGCAACTCCCTGTAATTGTATAACCTGTTGAATGGTATTCATTAGCGTCGTATCTTCCGCAGTCCTAGCGGGACCTCGTAGCGCAAGTGCTATGAAAATGAGAAGAAAGACAGCTCCAAGGAGAAAGAAAAGCCCCAGTTCAGTCACAGTTCAAACACCTTTCGCAGGATTCTCCGCAGCCGCAACCAAGAACTCCACCATTGACGAGCATATTCATCAGTGCTTGCCAGCGATTCAACGGTTGGGCTCGGATTTGGAGCCTTCCACCATAGAGCCCATACCCACACCGCTAGCATCATATCAAAGCTTATTGGTCGGGCTAGCTGCCAATAGGGAAAATAATTCTCGAATGAGTCCAACGCTGCGAAATTCATCATGGAAATGGAGACGTAGACGCCAAAGCCAAGCGCCAAACCCCAAACGTTGCGACCAAGCCGAATACCATAGTAGTGCGCAACCACTAGCATGCCAACGAGAATCGTGGCCTGAATGAAACTGATTTTACGCTCAAAGTCTGTATAAAAGGAACCCGGATTGTTGCTGGCTAGCAAGAGAAAGGTCCCCAGGCCGATAAGAACAGCGACAAGTATGAGGCCTGCTATTCGGCGAACTGCGGGCGATAGCTTGTAGCAGTGCCGGAATATCTCTGCGGGAACCGAAAACGACAGGAACAGAGAAAGGGCATTCGTACGCCAGTAGATTGTTGCGTAGGCTGGATGATGGCTTTGCGAGAGAGTGTAAAGGACAAGCGTGCGAAGTAGAACGAAAACCACGTAGGCAAAGAAAAACGGTAAGTCTCTCCAAAGACGCGTTGCCAGTCCCCGGTAGAGGATTACCAGTTCCAGCGAAAGGCCCAACAAGAAGATGGCATGGTAAACTGGTGCCATAGGGCTGGGTTCTCGTGTTGGCAAATACTAGCATGGTGGACCGGGGATGCTCCAGGAGCATCCCCGGTGGCATACAGTTTACCGCGGCACGCTCAGCTGAACGGGGGCGGCGGTGGTGGGGGCAAAGGGTCTTGCAGGAGCGTGCCTGTTCCTGGTTGTAGGGAAACCCCCTTCAACTGGAGTGTTGAGACTGAAGCAAGCGTCAGAAGCAGCGAAAGGAACAGCGTGTATGTCTTTCTCATCTGCGTATCCTCCTCGAACGTGGTAATGGCGCCACGCTACTCAAGTCACTGGTTTTGGGGTTGATTCGAGAGGATTTGTTCAGCAAACTGAACGGCTGTAGTCGGCTTGCGGAAGCAGCAACAGAACAAACCAGAGTGGATTGAGGCTCGGGATGAAACCGCCAGGCGCCCTTGCGATCCTGATGGAGAAAAGCCTTAGTCACATCAGCTCGCCGCTTGGGAAACTTGTTTTTCTTTCTTCCCTGCGGGATCCCTACACGGGACGCTATCTACATGAAGGCTGGGTCGGTACGGCCTCGCCCGAGGAGGTGCACGAAGCGATCAGGGAAATGCACGTACATAGCTTCAATGAGTTACTGGATCTGGACCTCAGCACCCTGTGTGCTGAGTTGAAACAGCATTTTGAATCGCTGGAAGGAGCACCCCATCAAGTAGCAGAACTGTGGCTCGAAACCGAGCTCTTCCGAGAAATGGTGCCGGCTAGGCGTTCGCCGGTTGAACGGGATTTCTTCATCTCTCAAGTACGGACTGCCCTACGTGCGATAGTCCGCCTGTCGAGAACGACTATATCGGTGGAACGAGACGCATCGCCACGCCAACGACTTGACCAACAACCTCCGCCTCATCGGGACAAATGAAGCTGTCGGTTGTGGCCGGGGACATCGGGTGGGGGATGAGCGTGATCCGTTCGCCATCAATCTGGCACCAGGCGCAACGATATCCGTTGCGGAGCTCAACGAAATAAATGGGGCGTTTCCACTCATTCTCCCACCCGGAGTGGATGACGCGTCTTCTGGTCCCGTCGATCATAACAAGAGCTCCCGGGCTGATTAAGGGAAACATCGTATAGTCTTGAAGGCCGATGAATCCATACATATGCCGCCTAGGATTTAGCTCTTGAATTAGGGCGGCCGGAATCTCTCCCCATAGAGCGACAACGCGGTTTACCAGCTGAGTTGCTTCCCATCTGAAGCTTGGGTCTAGGCGAACCGGAAACGTGATCTTAGTGTCAACGCTGTGCACATCGGAAGTAATGGGATGAGTGGCGTCGAGCTGTAAGAGCTGCTGGTAGGTGTGAACCCGGTCCAGGTTGATTCCGTATCGGGACAGCAGGTCCACGTAGTCGATCCCATAAATTGCACTTAAGCTGAATGTTTTGTAGGGGCTTGGGGCCTTATTGCCACTCTCAATCTGCGAAAGGCGCGCGGCCGAAATATAGAACGCAAAGCTGTGCTCTTCGGCAGCGATTAGGGCACTCGCCTTTTGGACATCACGGACACTTAATCCCAAGCGTTCCCTTACTTGCTTGAGGTAGCCCTTGACCCCCATGCCCATTTTGGGAAGTACTCTAAGTGAACTTGCAGGCCGGATTCAAATGAAATCACACTGCAATATCCACAAATCGTTCAGTAAAGTGAACAGACCCTCAAGGTTAAGTCACTGGACGCATTGAAGATAAAGAACGCCTCACCGAAGGAGAGAATTTTTAGTCTGCTTCGGCTATACGAGAAACCAGTAGGGTCGTGTGGGAGGCGGTGCATGGGGGAGGAAGACGCAAGGGTTACTCTCGTTGGTGTGCGTGAACTGGTCGGGCAGATGGCGCCGGTTCACCGCAGGCTGCGAAGGATGGAATGGACGACGTTATTTCAGGGGCGATGCCTTTCCCGTGAAGCGCTCGAATGTTGGGTCGAACTTGAGAAGCTGATTGAGTTGAGCGAAGAACTCGGCGAGACACTTGGTATCAAGGTAACCGCCAGAACGGACGGGCGAACCGCCGGAGTCCCCAAGCACTAGCAACAAGTGATTCTGGTGGGAGAAAACTGGCCACAGTCGGGCCGTCCACCTCTCCGATGATTTACTATCTTTTCCTACGGGGATGGGACACAAAATTGGGCCAGTCTCAGCGTAGGCTTTCGGCCTTTGGCGGGGCCCTATGGGAATTTTTGGGTGGCTACCAAGATTTCCCCACAAAAGTCCCCACCCCCCCTATGTGTCGGTGGGGAATCATAACGTCTCTTTTGCCGCAGCTTTCTGTCCACGGGATTTTTCTCTTGGAGATCTCCACCTACGTTGTCGGGTTAGACGCTGCGAGTTTCCCTTTCCAAACTTCTTCGCGGGGTCTGACCGACTCAGCACCAATAATGGTGTGGAGCTGGCGCGTTGAAGGGGTGCCCGAGGCGGCCCTGACCGCGCGAGAGGGCCCATCGAATGGGCTTCGCGCCCGGGTGGCTCGGCGGTGATGCCGGTGACGCTGCGGAAGTACTCGATGAGCGAGCCGCCGAAGCAGTCGAAGACGACGAAGCGAGATTTGTCGGGATAGTGGAAGCCCTTGCGGGTGCCGCGCCCCATCATCTGCTCGAACAGGATGCGGGATTTGACCGGGCGAAGGAAGACGATGAACTCGATGTCGGGCACGTCCACGCCCGTGGAGAGCATGTCCACGGTGACGACTACTGTGGGCAGCGGCCGGTTGCGAAACTCGCGGATGCGTTGCAAGGGCCGATCCACCTGGCCGGTGATCTTCTGGACGAAGGACTCCCCCTGGCCGAAAATGTCACGGGCAATGTCCGCGAGCTGGTCGGCGTGGGAGGTGTGGGGGAGGTCGTTGACGGCGAAGATCAGGGTCTTGGGATAGCGCCCATAGGTCGTCTCGTGTTCCAGAGCGTACTTTCTGATCTCTTCAAGAATCTTCTTGTTTGAGTCGGGTGAAGTGATCTTCCTCTCGATTTCGTCGGTCTCAAACTGGCGTTCGTCTTCGAGCTGGTCCATCTGCTCAAGGCCCGTGATGGGATCAACGATACCGACTTGCTCACCTTCATTTAGGAAGATGCCCTTCATTCGCACATCGGAGTTGATGGCCACCACGTCGTAGTCCACGAGGTAGCCTTCGCGCACGGCGCGCTCGAAGTCGTAGCGAAAGGCGATGTCTTTGAAATAGGCCATGGTGTGGGCGGCCGGCGTCGCGGTGAGGCCGATCTTGATGGCGTCGAGGTAGTCGAGAGTCTTGCGCCAGATGGCAGTGTCCTTGGCCGTGTAGCCCCGGTGGCACTCGTCGGCGATCACCAGGTCGAAGGCGTGGATGGGGATGTCCAGCCTTTCGGCGTCCTCCTCGGGTTCCTCGTCTCCCATCTCAAACATGGTCTCGCGGCCGAAGAGGTTCATGGTCATGCGCTGGATGGTGCTCACGTAGACAAAGGCGGAACCCGGTTGGGGATCGGTGAGGTAGGAGGTCGGGAGCACCTGAGGATCGAACTTCTCGTCCTCGAAGTCTTCGCGGTGGAAGCGCTGGCTATAGACCTCGTAAATCTTGTCGAACTTCTGACCGGGCTCGGGGTCGAACGATGCGAAGGCCTGGACAGCCTGAGCGGCCAGGGCACGGCGGTCAACGAGGAACAGGATGCGCTTGGCCACGCTGGCCTCCATGAGGCGGTAGACCTGGTTGACCATGGTGAAGGTCTTGCCGGTACCGGTTGCCATGGCGATGAGCATGAATCGCTTGTGGTCGGCAATTGCGCGCTCGATGGCTGCGTTGCACTCCTGTTGGTAGGGCCGGAGCTTGTAGTGGTCATTGGGCGTTTGAAGGAGCCGCGCGCAGGCAGTGGCGAAATCGTGGGCCAGGCGGTCGGCCAGGGCGTCGGGAGTGTGGAAGTCGGCAATCTGGCGAGAGCGGCTGAGGGGATGACGGATGTCGTGGTGCCAGATGACCTCGCCGTTGGTGGAATAGAGAAAGGGCGCGCCGAAGCCTCGGAAGTTGGTGGAATTTGTTTTGATGCCTCGGGAGTAGCGCTCTGCCTGGGGGAGAACCCCTTGCGGGCTAAGGGTGAGCTTCTTGGCTTCAACGACCCCAAGGATTTGGCCGCAGATGCAGAAAGCGTAGTCGGCCGGTCCGTTGTCCGTGGGGTATTCCTCGATGGCGCAGCGGTCGTAGGCGGCCAGCGGTTTGGCCTCGTCGTAAGGGACGACACGCCAGCCGGCGGCCTTCAGGCGAGGGTCAATCAGCCGCTTTCGGGTCAGCCACTCGGAGTGCTCAGGTGAGGGCGTCGTCATCACTGGCGAAGTCGTTTGTTGCCTATCTGGAGCTACCTAGAGTGATGGGATTATACAGGCTACTGTGGCCCAACTTCCACCTTAACAACACGATTGATTGGCGCACCAGAAGCAGGTACTCTGCGTGCGGAAATGAGGAACGCGGGTCACAAGCCAACTGGTAAGCAGACTCGTTTCGTGCAGTACTACACGGACCCAAAGAGTCCGGGGTTTGAGAATGGCACGAAGGCGGCGGAGCTGGCGGGGTTACAAGAATTACTTCGCCTCGCCTAGCCGCCCTAGCTGGCGCTAACTGGCAGCGTCATTCACTCGCTTGGGGTAAGCCGACCCGCTTTCTAGCTGCTGCCAACTGCTCGGCCAGGTTCTCGATGCCTCGAATTTCAGCCCTCTGCGTGAGTTTCCCAAAGCCACGCTCAGCCAGTTCCTTAAAAACCCTGGGGTTCCCCTTCTTCAGCGCCTTGAGCATGGCGTGATAGATCGCTTCCTCGTTTCCCTCGAATACGGCGCAAGCAATTTCCGCCGCCACGTCCCGCTTAGGCCTGCCGCCCGGATTCCCACTTTGGCCAGGCTTCGAGCTCGTCAAGTTCCCAGGGGTAGGGCTCTCGGGCGCGGCTGGGCGGCTGTGGTGTGAGGACGCCAGTTGCGTAGAGCACCCGGAATGATGTCCGGAGAATCCGGCGCCAGGCCCTCGCCTCGGTGGAGTACTTGCCCGTCTTCCAATTGGCTTTCCGGGAGCGGTCCAGCCCTTCGGGTGTTCTTGGGCCAGTGCTGGCGCCACCGTGCATGCGACAGCGGCCATTGGGCATGGCCGGAGCCTGACAAGGGGTTCCGCGCCGCGTCTTGGCCCCGCACCTGGGCGCTTTGCTCGGATCGCCAGGCGGGTTGCCATTCTTCAGCCAGCCCCGCCGCTTTGCATAGGGTTCATTGTCAATTTGCGCCATTGCCCTCTCCCTCCCCCTCTCCTGGTAGCTTTTCATACGTTCTTCCTCCAATCCTTAGACTCTCGACCCTCCGGTGGATGGTGGTTATTGAGAGCAGCGTGCCTTTCCACGGTGCCCCGGGAAGGCCCCGTGCAGCTTTAGCGCAAGAGTGAGAAAAGCAAGGCGTACACTCCAATCCGGTCTTTCGCGCCGGTCCGTCACAATCCCTTGCTCCTCGAAAAGATGTAGACGTGAAGCTTCGAGGCCAGGTTTTAGTACTTTTTCTATCAGCCATTCCAAGGTGCAACCTTCTCGTTCGAGAACTTCCGGTGCCTTTCTCGCGATGCGGTTCAATGCTAGGTATCCTGCTTGGCCCGCATGCTTGGGACTGTACCCCGCACGCCGCGCTGCCTCCGCTAGGGACTTGCAGCGCGGGATCTCTTCCAGTAGACGACGTTGCCGCAACGTTAAGCGCTCCGCTTCGCTCCAGGCAACGCCAGGCACCTTCTCCTCTACTGCCATACCTTATCGCCCGGCCCTCTGGTTTGAGCCGCAACATCCGCTACAAGCGCTACAAGCCCCATTTTTGGTGGGTTTCCCGTATGTTCTCATCCGCTACACCTCGGCTCTTGTAGCGCATTGGAAAAGTGCATTTTCGCCAGTGTTTTGGCGTGTTGTAGCGGATGTAGCGGATCCCTCCCCGCAGGACGGAAGATACCGTTCGAAAGCGGCTTGCAAATCGCTCCAAAGGTAGCCCTTGCCCACCTTGCCCTCGGCGCGGATGTTGCGCGATGTCGCACCAAAAGGTTTCAGGAGTCGAGCCAGCCTCCGCGGGCTGAGGTCGTGGTCGCCCACGCCCCACGGCGCCTCCTCGATCTCTCGCAGGTGGGCGAGCAGATCAGCGCTGAGCGCGTTCTCCTGACCGTCGGGCCAGACTTCGCGTAGGTCGGCCAAGAGCCGCAGGGCCAGACTGTCGTCTGAATCCATCGCTGCCTTCGACCCGCAGAGCGCGCGGGCGCACTCCTGCAACTCTGCTTCGCGTGACGGGTCGGCCACACCCAGAAGCGCAAACAAGGCTTCCCACATTTCCGCATCACGATCTTCCAAAAACCCGATGCGAAGCGCAGAGTACGTGCGAGCGATTGCCTCCTCCTGTGCCAAGACAAACGCCGCGATCTGCCACCGGAGCGTCTCAGCCGCCAGCTTCGTTCCCCTAACGGTGAATCGCTTGACTGTTTGGTTTGCCGTGCGCCGCTGCATGCTCAGGACAATCGAACGGTCGCGGAGTGGTGCCGGAAAGCCGCCGATTCCAGCCACGATCTTCGGGCAAAAGACGGAAAAACTTTCCACATTGAAGTCTTTCCCGACGCAGCGCGTGACCTGCGCGTCTTGCCGATTGCCTGCGTTCAGTATTCCGCGCAGGTATTCTGCGCGCTCACTCTTGCCGTTCAGATTTTCGGCTTCGTCCAGCATGAGAGTCGGTCGCTCTTTTCCAATTACTCTAAAGAGCGCGGCTTCGCTGATGTTGGCAGTACGATGCGCGTTTGCAACCACCGGCGAAAGAACCTCCAGCAGGCGCGTCTTGCCGCAGCGGGGCAGGGGCGAGTGAATGAGCAGATAAGCGAAGCAATCAAAAAGCTCAAAGCAATGAGTTGCCATCGTCCACAAAGCGACGGGCAGCGCCGCGTGTGGCGGCAGCACAACGAACCGCGTAATGAAATCTTCCACCTCGCGCACCATCGCGGCCCCGTCCACCCCTTCGCCCGAGACCGCTTGCGCCGCGCACTGCGCTTCGATCTGCCTCAACTGCTTGCTGAACTCA
>CAYTXK010000051.1:7035-10501 GCA_964441645.1 uncultured Acidobacteriota bacterium | reverse complement strand
GGCGGTTGGGTGCGGGTTTTCCGCCCCAAAACCGGCTGGCGCGCGCTGGAGCGGCCTGCGGCCGAGGGCTCGCACCACGATCTTCACGCGTTCTTCGAGCTGGCGGGCGCCCGCGAAGATTCGCTCGCCGGCGGCACGCGCGAGCGTTCCACGGCGCTGCTCTTCAGCCCCGGCTTCCGCTATGGCTTCCTGAGCCGCGCCGGGCGCCTGGCCGAATTCGGCTTTGCCTTTCCGGTGGGTTTGACCAGTAGCGCCCCCGACTGGGGCCTGGTGCTGCAAGTGCAGTACGAGCTACCCTCTCTCTTCTAGCTCGCCCCTTGACACTGTCTATATTAAGTGGTATTCATAATTGTTCTTAACCGCGGTTAACTTCATAAGGGCGGCCCGGTAGGCCGCCGAGGTGATGGCGATGCGGACCTGGCAACGATTGCTTCCCACTCTGGTATTCGTCTTTCTGACTGCGGCGGCCGGGTTCTTGCTCGCTCCCGGCCGCGCCGGCGTGAGCGGCGACACCCAGAGTGGCGCCCCGGCTCCCGCCGCCGGCCACAGACATCACTCGCCGCCGACGCAGGGCAGCGAGCTCTTCCAGTACGGGCACCCCGGCCAGCGGCATTTCGACCCGAGCCAGGTGTATAACCCCACGCCGCCTCCGCCCGAACCGGCCCCCGGCGGCGTGCGCGAATACACGCTCGAAATCCGCGAAGACCTCGACCACGAAGTCGCCCCCGGAATCAAAGTAAAGGGGTGGACCTTCAACGGCACGGTGCCGGGCCCGGTGCTGCGGGCGCGCGAAGGGGAGCTCGTGCGCATCACCCTGGTCAATCACGGCACAGTGCCCCACACCATTCACTTCCACGGCATCCATCCCGCCGCCATGGACGGCGTGTTCGAGTTGGTGCCGCCCGGGCAGTCCTTCACCTACGAGTTCATCGCCCAGCCGTACGGCATCATGCCCTATCACTGCCACTCCATGCCCACCTCGCAGCACATCCACAACGGCCTCTACGGGATGCTCATCATCGATCCCAAGAACGGCCGCTCGCCCATGAAAGAGCTGGCCATGGTGATGAGCGCTTTTGATATTGACCGCGACGGCGAAGCCGACTTCTATGCTTGGAACGGCCGCGCCTTTCAGTACGCCGACAACCCCATCGAGCTCCGCCGCGGCGAGCCGGTGCGGCTGTACGTGCTCAACATGTTTGAAGAGGCTATGGTGCCGCACCTGCACGGCAACCTCTACCAGTACTACCCCTCGGGCACGGCGCTCACGCCCGCCGAGTACACTGATGTCAAAACCCTTAGCATCGCCGAGCGCGGCATCCTCGAATTTCGCTACGACTTCCCCGGCCCCTATATGTTCCAGTGCCACGTCACTGAGCACATGGAACAGGGCCTGATGGGTTGGTTCCGCGTGGTGGACAAGCCTGAGACGCTGGCCCGCTCGCGCCGCTGACGCCGCCCCCGAGCCGATGACCGACACACCGCCGCCGCCGAAGCCCCGCCGTGCCCTGGTCGTGGCCAGCGGCCTCTTGCCCCTGCTTCTGCTGGGAGCCGTGCTCTTCCTGCTTTTCCAGCGCGGCATTGGCCTGCAGCTGACCTCGCCGGCGCCGATCGAAAAGATCGAGTTTGAGCGCATAGTCTTCCGCCCCGGCGAAATCCAGGCCCAGGTCATCAACACCGGCCCGGAGCCCGTCACCGTGGCGCAGGTGCAGGTGGGCTGGACCAACCGCGCCAGTTGGGAGTTCGAGGTCAGCCCGGGCCCTACTATTTCCCGCCTGGGCCGCGCCGTGGTCACCATTCCCTATCCCTGGACGCCGGGCGAGCCGTACGAAATCGTGCTCATCACCGCGAACAGCCTCGTGTTTACCCACGACATTGAAATCGCTGCCGAGACTCCGCGCCCGGGGCCCCAGATGCTGGGAGCCTTCGCGCTGCTCGGAGTCTATGTGGGCGTGATTCCAGTCTTCCTCGGCATCCTCTGGCTGCCGTTCCTGCGCAGCCTGCCGCGCCAGGGCTATTTCTTTTTCCTCAGCCTGACCGCTGGCCTGCTGGTTTTTTTGGGCGTGGACGCGCTGGAAGACGCGCTCGAAAACGCCGAGCGCGTGCCCGGCCCCTACCAGGGCGTGGCCCTCATCCTTATCGGTCTGAGCATGAGCCTGCTGGGGCTCTACGCCGTTTCCGGTTGGCTCAAGCGCCGCCGGCAGCAAAGCGAAGTTCACCCCGGCCTGCTGCTCGCCTACAGCATCGCCTTCGGCATCGGCGTGCACAACCTGGGCGAGGGACTGGCCATCGGCGGCGCTTATGCCCTGGGTGAATTTGCCACCACTTTCCTGCTCGTGGTCGGCTTTATGGTCCACAACCTCACGGAAGGCATTGCCGTGGTGGCGCCGGTGGTGCGCTCGCCCTTCCGCTGGACGCATCTGGTGTGGCTGGGACTGCTGGCCGGTGGGCCGACCATTCTCGGCACTTTGATGGGCGCCTTCACCTATACCGCGCTCTGGGCGGTGCTGTTCCTGGCGATCGGTGCCGGCGCCGTTTTTCAAGTTGTGATCGAGATTGTCCGCTACCAGATTCGCCAGTCCGGCGCCGCCGCGCTCGCCAGCGGCGTCAGCCTGGCCGGCTTTGCCGCGGGGTTGCTGGTGATGTACGTCACCGGCCTCTTCGTCACCGTCTAAACCCGTCTGAACGCCTCGTGTGCTAGAATGCCCGACTCTTCAGGCCAGTACTCGGGAGGAACCACGATGGCGGAGATTGAGGTGGGATCCGAGGCGCCGGATTTCGAGCTGCCCAGCGTGACCGGCGAGGAGAAGGGCACCTTCAAGCTCTCCTCGCTGCGAGGACGGAAGAATGTGGTGCTGGCGTTTTACGCCCTCGACTGGACCGGCACCTGAAGCGCGGAAATGCCGGCGCTCGAGGCCAACCTGGCCCGCTTCGCCGAGCACAATGCCCAGGTCGTGGGCATCAGCGTTGACTCGATTCCCTCGCACGCCGCCTGGCAGAAGCACGCCATCGGCGCCCTGAGCTTTCCGCTGTGCAGCGATTTCTATCCGCACGGCGAAGTCGTCAAGCGCTATGGATTGCTGCGCGACGGCGCCCCGGTCCCTGGGATTTCGAACCGCGCCGTCTTCATTGTGGACAAAAGCGGGCGCGTGCGCTGGAAAAAACTCTACGACCTGCCCACCGCCCCCGACGTCAAAGAAATCCTCGACGCCTTGGCCGCTCTAAAGTAGCGGCGACGAAGGCGCAGTTTGCCTTCGTCGTCGGTATTTCCCTACCGCACTTCTTCGAGCGCCACCATGTAGGGAGCGCGGTTGCCGATGTAGGGCTCGAGCACGGCCGGGTTGCGCTGGCGGTGCACCAGCTCCTCGATGCGGTCGAGCTGTCCGGCGCCCATCCCGGGCGGCAATTGATAGACAAACTCCAGCCGCCAGCGGCTGTTCCCGACCGGGACGCGCTGCGCCACCGT
>CAYTXK010000051.1:0-7025 GCA_964441645.1 uncultured Acidobacteriota bacterium | reverse complement strand
AACCGGGCCGGCATGGCCTGGCCAGGAAGCGATCTGCTGGCCGCTGAAAGCCTCCCACAGGCGGACAGTCCGGTCAAAGCTGCCGGAGACGAGGTTGCGGCCATCGGCGGAATAAGCCACGGCAAAGACGGCGCTGACATGGCCTTGCAGGGTGCGAATCTCCACTGCCTCGGGGTGGGCAAAAGCCACCGCCACTTTCAGAAGTCTTCCGCTCGGTTCCGCATTGCAGCGCAGGGTCAGGCCGTCGTCGAGGTCCCATTCGTACTGGGTGATGGGGTGGCCCTCGCTCGACCAGGTGCGTGTGCGCGACTCCGGCCCGAACCGCGCCTGCACTTGCCCGAGGACATCGCCCGGCACCAGCCCCGCCAGCGACCCTTGCAATGGATCGGAGGAAAAGTGGACGGCGAGCTTGCTCGAGAGAGGGCGGGCGGCGGAATCCGGGCCCATGCGTGCGCGCAGCGCCTCATTTTCGCGCCGCAGGCGGTCGAGCTCGGCTTGGTTGCTGCCGCCGCAGGCAAACAGGCCAACAAACACCAACAAAGGCAGCGCAACGGCGACATGTTTTTTCACCCTCATGGCCGGCAAGCGCGTTGATTCTAGCACAGCGAAAGGAGAATTTTCGGGTGGCGGCGGGGCGGGTTGTTGTAGAATCCTGGCTCGATGTCGTCTTCGACTTCTATCGCCCCGCCCGCGTCCGGCGTCCTGGTCGAGGTGTTTCTCCCTCGCGCCACTATTGCCCAAAACGTCTTGCTGGTCATCGCCGGCAGCCTGTTTACGGCGCTCTGCGCGCAAATCAGCGTGCCGCTTCCGTTCAGCCCCGTGCCGGTAACCGGCCAGACCTTTGCGGTGCTCTTGCTGGGCGCGGTTTTGGGGGCGCGGCGCAGCGCCGCGGCGCTCGTGCTCTACCTGGCGGAAGGGGCCGCCGGTTTGCCGGTTTTTGCTCCCTTCGGACTGCCGGGACTGGCGCGCCTCGCCGGGCCAACCGGGGGTTACTTGCTGGCTCTGCCTGTGGCCGCGTTTCTCCTGGGTTGGCTGGTGGAGAGGTTTGCCGGACGCCGCGCCTGGTGGCGCTGGCTGGGGGCTGTACTGGCGGCCGAGGCGGTGATTTTCGCAGCGGGGGTCGGCTGGCTGAAGCTCACGACGCAGACGACCTGGGCCGGGGCGCTCGGGCTCGGCCTGCTGCCGTTTCTCCCGGGTGAACTGTTCAAGGCGGCGCTGGTCGCTGCCTCGCTGCCGGCGTCCTGGTGGGCGCTGGAGCGCCGCACGCGTTAGCTGAACCTCGGACTTATACTTTCCCGGTGGATCGTCCTGGCAGGAGGGAACAATGAAAACACGCCTGGTGTCTCTCGGCCTTGCCCTTGCCGCTCTTGGCGTGCTGGTCTGGAGCGGGACGGCGCAAGCGCCGTCGGTTCGCCCCGAGGCAGGAGGGGCCACGGCCGATATGCGCCCGGTGGTGGAGAGCTATTACAAAATCGCGGGCGGGAAGAGCGATGAATGGCTGGAGGCCTACCGCACCCACCACCTGCCCGTGCTGCAAGAGCTGCGGCGCGAAGGGCGCCTGACGGACATCATCATCTACCGGCCGTTTCTCCATCAGGGCGGCCCGCCCTGGGACTTCAAGGTCATCCTGCGCTGGCGCGACTTCGCGGCCATGGGCGACCACGCCCATGAAGAGGAGATCGAGCACCGGCTATTCACCGCCTGGCAGCCGCACCGCGACGCCGAGAACCACCGCTGGGAGTTGACCGAAAAGCACTGGGACGACATTATGGTCGTCGTTCCCGAGTAGCTTTGCGACCTCTGCGTCTCTGCAGTGCGGGATTCTTGGATTTGTGCGCGGCCAACTAACAAAAGTAATAGTTTTGGCGCAGCCAGACTGCGCACCATGGCGACTTACAAAGGCAGTGGTCCTCTCGCGTTGACTTGATGCGGGGCGCTGCCTAAGATGGCCATTCGCGGGCACTTCCCATGATCGGCCAGACCATCGCGCATCACCGCATTCTGGGGAAGCTAGGCGAGGGCGGCATGGGGGTGGTCTACCGCGCCCGCGACAGCCGGCTAGGGCGCGACGTGGCGCTGAAGTTGCTCCCGGACGTTTTTGCGGCCGATGCCGAACGGCTGGCGCGCTTCGAGCGCGAAGCGCAACTGCTGGCGGCGCTCAATCACCCCAACATCGCTGCTATCCACGGCCTGGAAGAAGCCAACGGCTTGCGCTTTCTTGTGTTGGAGTTAGTCGAAGGCGAGACGCTCGCCGAGCGCCTGGCACGGGGCCCGCTGCCGCTCGAAGAAGCCTTGGAGCTGGCGCGGCAGGTGGCTGAGGGGCTGGAGGCGGCGCACGAGAAAGGCATCGTCCATCGCGACCTGAAGCCGGGCAACGTCAAGCTCACACCCGACGGCGTGGTGAAGATTCTTGACTTCGGGCTGGCCAAAGCTTTTGCGGCCGAGGCCGCCGAGCAAGACATCTCGAAGTCGCCCACCCTGACCTCGCCTTCGACCCAGGTGGGCGTATTGCTGGGCACGGTGGCCTACATGAGCCCGGAGCAGGCGCGCGGCAAGGCGGTCGACCGCCGCGCTGACATCTGGGCCTTCGGCTGCCTGCTCTACGAGATGCTCACGGCAAGGGCGGCCTTCGCCGGCGAAAGCGTCTCCGACGTTGTGGCGGCCGTGCTCAAAAGCGAACCCAATTGGAGCGCCCTGCCGGCCCATACGCCGGATCAGCTCCGTACTCTGCTGCGGCGCTGCCTGCAAAAAGACCCGAAGCAGCGCCTGCACCACATCGCCGACGCGCGCCTGGAACTCGCGGAAGCGCTGGCCGGTGGTGGCATCCGGGTAGCGGCGGCCCTGCCGCGACTGCGCTGGCCGGTGGCAGCAGCTCTGTTGCTGGCAGGAATTGCGATTGGGGCTGTGCTCGGCTTCCTAGGCCTCATGCGCGGAAGACAGCCAGCACCGCCAGCACCTGTACGCCTGGGGCTTGTGCTTCCGAGTGACGCCCCGATGGCTGTGGGTGCCGGTCCTGCCGTGGCGCTTTCGCCCGACGGCAGGCGACTGGTCTATGTCGCGCGCCGTGGCACTACAACGCAGCTTTATGTGCGCGCGCTGGATCGCGAAGAGGTCGTGCCCATTCCGGGCACGGAGAGCGCCTCCGGGCCCTTCTTTTCTCCGGACGGGGAATGGGTGGGGTTTTTCGCTGGTGCTGATTTCAAGCTCAAGAAAGTACCCATCAGCGGCGGGCCTGCGGTGACCTTGTGTAGGATCCTGCCCAATGCCATCGGAGCGAGCTGGGCGCCGGACGACAGGATTTACTTCTACAACGGGCGCCAGGGAGGCCTCGCCCAGGTTCCGGCCTCGGGCGGCGCGCCTGAAGTGGTAACGGTTCCCGACACCAACCAGGGAGAGGTTAGCCACCGGTGGCCTCACGTGTTGCCGGGTGGCGAGGCGATTTTTTTTGCCATTGAGACCTCGAAGACCTTCGACGACGCCCGTATCGGCGTGCTTTCGCTCAAAACGGGCAAATGGAAGACGCTTCTGGAGGGTGGCAGCCTGCCCCAGTACGCCCCGAGCGGGCACCTGCTGTTTGTGCGTGCCGGCACGCTTCTGGCGGCGCCTTTCTCGCTCGACCGATTGGAGGTTACAGGCCCGCCGGTACCGGTGCTCGACGGCATTACCACCGACGCCAGAACCGGGGACGCACTCGTCAGCCTTTCCGGGAACGGCACGCTGGTCTTCCTCCCGGGCGGCTTGCTGGCAGCCGAGCGCGCCCTGGTTTCGGTAGACCGAAACGGCGTCGCACGCCCCCTGACAGATGTGCGGCCGCCCTTCGAGGACCTAGACCTCTCGCCCGACGGACGCTACGTCGCCACGACCATTGAAGGGCCGGCTTGGAACGTCTGGGTCTATGACGTTGTGCGCGGCACCTTAGGCCGGTTGACCTTTGAACGCGACAACCGCGACCCTGCCTGGACCCCGGACGGAAAGCGTATCGTCTACGCTTCCCTCCGCGACGGCCGCTACGGGTTGTACTCGAAAGCGGCCGACGGAAGCGGTTCGGAGGAGCAACTCTATACAAGCCAAAACTGGCACGTCCCCTATTCCTTCTCGCCCGACGGCCAGATCCTTTCTTTCTCGGAGGTCAGCCCCACGACGGCAATGGACCTCTGGCTGCTGCCGCTGAGCGGCGAGCGCAAGGCGCGCGTTTTCCTCCAGACGAAGTTTGAGGAAGAGTCCGGCATGTTCTCGCCCGACGGCCGCTGGCTCGCTTATGACTCGGATGAGTCGGGCCGGTCGGAGATTTACGTGCAAGCCTTCCCGGGGCCCGGCGGCAAGTGGCAGATCTCGACCACGGGCGGCCAGCGGCCGGTGTGGGCGGCGACCGGGAGCGAGCTCTACTACCGCAACGGCGACAAGCTGATGGCGGTCACGGTGACAGCGCAACCGAGTTTTAATGCGGGCACACCGCGGGTGCTCTTTCAGGGTCACTACTGGTCTTCCGGCCACGCCTACGACGTGTCTCCAGATGGCCAGCACTTCGTCATGATCAAAGCCGGCGAACAGGAATCTTCCGTCACACATCTGGGTGTCGTCCTGAACTGGTCGGAGGACCTGCGCCGCGTGGTGCCACGCCAGTAAGTTTTCCAGTTGCGGCGGGGGTTATTACCCGTAAATCCGGGGCAGGATTTCGCAAACTTGTCGAAAGGGAAGGACTTTGAACCGCAGAGGCGCAGAGAACGCAGAGGCATGACTAGAGAAGCCCGATGACACCAAACACGCTCACGCTGGCGCACAGCCCCGATGCCGACGACGCCTTTATGTTCTACGCGCTGGCGCAGCAGCGTATTGAGGCGGGCGAGCTGCGCTTCGAGCATGTGCTGGCCGACATCGAGACGCTGAACCAGGCGGCGCTGCGCGCCACCTACGACCTCACCGCCATCAGCTTCCACGCTTATGCCTATCTTTATCGCCACTACGCTCTGCTGCGCTGCGGCTCGAGCTTCGGCGAAGGCTATGGGCCAGCGGTGGTGGCGCGGGCGCCGGTCAGCCCGCAGCAGTTGCCGCGGAAACGCGTGGCCGTCCCCGGCCTGCTCACCAGCGCCTACCTGCTGCTGAAGCTCTACGCTCCCGAGGTGGATGTGGTGACGCTGCCTTTCGACCGCATCCTCGACGCCGTGGCCGGCGGCGAGGCGGACGCCGGCGTCATTATCCATGAAGGCCAGCTGACCTACGGCCAGGCGGGGCTGGTCCGCATAGTTGATCTGGGCGCCTGGTGGAAGGAAGAAACCGGCCTGCCGGTTCCGCTGGGCGGGCTGGCGGTGCGGCGGGGACTCGACGCGAAGCTCGTCGCGCGTATTGCCGCCACGGTGGAAGCCAGTGTCCGCTACGCGCTGGCCCACCGCGACGAAGCGCTCGCCTACGCTGTGCCTTTCGGCCGCGGGCTTTCGCGCCCGCTGGGAGACAAGTTCGTGGGGATGTACGTCAACGAGCTGACGCTGGACTGCGGCCAGCGGGGCCGCCGGGCGATAGAACTCCTCCTTGAGCGCGCCTTCGAAAGGCGCCTGGTGCCCGAGCGCGCGCCGCTTGACCTGCAGCCAGCTTGAAACCAGCCAGCCTGAACGCTTCTACGGCTACAACGGCAGGTCTTTTTCCAGCTTGAAGCGCAGCACGGTTTCGGGCGGGAACTTGACGTCGCGCTTGCCGGTCAACATCGCCCCCGCGATGCCGGCGCCGGCGCCGATGGCCGCGCCGATGCCTGCACCCTTGCCGCCGCCGGTCGCACCGCCAATGGCCGCGCCCGCGCCCGATCCACCACCGATGAAGAGGATGTTGCGGGTGGTCTTGCTGCCTTCCTTATGGCCGGTGGTGTCGGTGGCGACGTCGTAGGAATTGCCGCGCACCGTCACTTCGGTCACCGTGACCCACAGCTCGGCGCGCTGCTTGAGGCGGCCGGACTTGACGGCGCTGGTGACCTGGCCCTTGACCTCGGAGCCTTTGGGAATGGCCACGCGATCGCCCAGCATAACGGCGTTGTCGAGCGTGCCTTCAAAGGGGTCGCCGGCGGAGTTGCTTTCGGAGTTCAGTCCGGTAGTGAGGCGGACGTCGATCTCTGTGCCGGCCGGGACCACGATGGGTTTGGGGCGGGTCACGGCAGGGGTGGTGCTGCTGCTTTCTCCCCCTCCGCCTGTCGTGCCGCAGCCTGCGAGCGCGACGACAAACAACACTGACACAATCAGAAGAGATTTTTCTCGTTTCATGGGTTAGCTCCCGTTAGGAAAATTTTTTACGCGACTCTGGGACTGCCCGTGCGACAGACCTGTCACCCCTGGCAGGGGACAGTCTCGAGACCTGCTGATTCTAGCAATAGGCAGGCGCTTCGCGCCAGCCCGGGCTAGTGCCGTTCCAACTTGTTTCGCCCCCATGGCGACTTGTCACCAATGCGATCCCGAACTGTTTGTTGGTGAAAAATGTTCGGCCCAAGATAGTTGGAACGGCACTAGAATGGAAGCGATGAAGCTTTTGCTGGCCAACACGGGCAGCTATCCGCGCGTGGGCGACACGGCGGAGCTGCAACAGCTCCGGCGCACCTATTCGTCCTTCGAGCGCCAGGAAGCCACGGCCGAGGAGCTGCGCGTCGCCGAAGACGCGATGGTGCGCGCCGCGCTGCAAGAGCAGGCGGAGGCGGGGCTCGACCTGGTGACCGACGGCCAGATTCGCTGGTCGGACCCCATCGCGCATCTGGCGGGCAAGCTGGCGGGCGTGAAAATCAACGGCTTGCTGCGCTACTTCGACACCAACTTTTATTTTCGCCAGCCGATTGTTGAGGGCGAGATAGCGCGGAAGGATGGATTGATACTGTCAGAATATGCGTTTGCCCGCCAAAACAGCACCAAGCCCGTCAAGCCGGTTCTCACCGGGGCCTACACGCTGGCGCGGCACAGCCTCGCCGAGCACGCGCCCTACAAGCAGCTCGACGCTCTCTCGCGCACCTATGCGATGGCGCTGGCGGACGAAGTCGAAGTCCTGGCTAAGGCGGG